>URWK01000116.1 GCA_900551505.1 uncultured Ruminococcus sp.
GGGGGGCCCCCCCCCCCCCCCCCCCCCCCCCCCCAAATAAAAAAAAAAACCCGGGCCCCCCCCACCTTAAAGGGGGGGGTCGCCCTGATTACAAACCTGCTCAGAATCAGAAAAAGTAAACGTCTTATCAGTCTGTGAAGTATCTTACACCACTTTCAAAGATTCTCTGGTCTTTTTCGCCCGGAACGTTCTTGCAGATATCAGTACCTTTTCTTTCACTGTGTCCCATCTTTCCGAATACTCTGCCGTCAGGTGAAGTGATACCTTCGATTGCGTCAAATGAAGTATTAGGATTGAAGTGAATATCAAGTGTCGGATTTCCTTCGAGGTCAACATACTGTGTTGCAATCTGACCGTTTTCAGCCATTTTGGCAATGAGTTCTTCAGGAGCTACAAAACGACCTTCACCGTGGGAAATCGCAACTGTATGAATATCTCCGACTTCACACTGTGCAAGCCATGGAGATTTGTTTGAAGCAACTCTTGTCTGAACCATCATTGACTGGTGACGTGCAATTGTATTGAATGTAAGTGTAGGTGAATTGTCCTTCATGTCAACAATTTCGCCGAATGGTACAAGTCCGAGTTTTACGAGTGCCTGGAATCCATTACAGATACCGAGCATAAGACCGTCACGTTTCTTGAGTAATTCGTGTACAGCATCCTTGATGCGTGGGTTTCTGAAGAATGCAGTAATAAACTTGCCGCTTCCTTCCGGTTCGTCACCGCCTGAAAATCCGCCCGGAATCATGATAATCTGTGACTGGTCAACCCTGCTTGCGAAGTGTCTTACCGAAATTTCAAGTTCCTTTGCGGAAAGATTGTTCATTACGAATATTTCAGGAACTGCACCCGCCTTTTCAAAAGCTCTTGCAGTGTCGTATTCGCAGTTTGTACCCGGAAATACAGGAATAAGAACTCTCGGTTTTGCAAACTTAACAGCTGATGAAAGTCTTTCTGTTCTCTGGTATGAGTAAACAGGTACTTTTGTATCAGGTGTCTTTATTCTGCAAGGGAATACAGGTTCAAGCTTCTGTTCCCAAGCCTTTAACAATTCATCAACCGATACAGAGTATTCAGGAGTAATAATTGTCGGAACTTCTTCAACATATCCGATAACATTGTCGGTATCCTGCGTTTCGCTTACTTCAACAAGGAATGAGCCGTAAACAGGATTGAACAAAGTCTTTTCGGAAAGCTTCTGTGTAAATCTGAAACCGAATCCGTTACCGAAGCACATCTTAGCTATACCTTCTGCAACACCACCGTTTGAAATGCTCCAGACTGCTCTTGCCTTTTCGCTCTGAATGAGGTCTTCAACCTTGTCAAAGCATTCCTTTATGCTGTCGAAAACAGGAAGTCCGTTTTCATCGTATTCAGGTGTGACAAGAATTACTGCATGGCCTGCTTTCTTGAATTCAGGTGAAATAACTTTTCTGCTTGAAGCTGTGGAAACCGCAAATGATACAAGTGTCGGAGGAACATCAATACTTTCAAATGTTCCTGACATGGAGTCTTTACCGCCGATAGCTCCGCAACCCATTTCAAGTTGTGCCTTCAATGCTCCGAGAAGTGCTGAGAAAGGTTTGCCCCAGCGTACAGGATTATTCTGTGTTCTTTCAAAGTATTCCTGGAATGTAAGCCAGCATTTCTTTCTTGAACCGCCGACAGCCACAACCTTTGCCATTGATTCAACTACTGCGAGCATTGCTCCGTGATAAGGGCTCTTTGAGCTTATGTAAGGATTATAACCCCAGCCCATTACAGAACAAGTTGTTGTTTCGCCCTTGAGTACAGGTATCTTGGCAACCATCGCCTGTGTCGGTGTAAGCTGTTTCTTACCGCCGTAAGGCATTGTAACAGTTCCTGCTCCGATAGTTGAATCAAAACGTTCAACAAGACCTTTCTGTGAGCATACATTCAGGTTTGACATGAGTGCAACCCAGCCTTCTGCATTGTCTGAATAATCAGCCTGTACATTTTCGGCAGGTTCTGCAACTTCAACGTCTGTATATTTTTTAGCACCGTTTGAGTTAAGAAATTCTCTTGAAAGGTTTACGATTTCCTTGCCGTTCCAGTTCATTCTGAGGCGTGGTTCTTCGGTAACTACGGCTACCTTTGTTGCAAGAAGATTTTCTTTTCTTGCTTCATCAATAAACTTTTCGGCATCTTCTTTGGAAACGACTACCGCCATTCTTTCCTGAGATTCACTGATTGCAATTTCCGTACCGTCAAGACCATCATATTTCTTAGGTACTGCGTCAAGGTTTATTACAAGTCCGTCAGTAAGTTCTCCGATAGCTACGGAAACACCGCCTGCTCCGAAGTCGTTACAACGCTTAATCATTGAAGTTACATCGTGATTTCTGAAAAGACGCTGTAATTTTCTTTCTTCTGGAGCGTTACCTTTCTGAACTTCCGCACCGCAATGTTCGAGTGATTCAAGTGTATGTGACTTTGAAGAACCTGTTGCACCGCCACAGCCGTCACGTCCTGTCTTTCCGCCGAGCAGGATAACAACGTCTGATGGCTGAGGTACTTCACGTCTGATATTTTCGGCAGGAGCAGCACCCACTACAGCACCGATTTCAAGCCTTTTGGCAACATAGCCCGGGTGATAGATTTCAGATACATGACCCGTTGCAAGTCCTATCTGGTTTCCGTAAGAACTATAACCGTTGGCAGCACCTACAGTAATCTTTCTCTGAGGAAGCTTGCCTTTAATGGTGTCTTCTACAGGAACAAGCGGATTTGCCGCACCGGTAACTCTCATTGCCTGATATACATATGAACGTCCTGAAAGCGGGTCACGGATTGCACCGCCAAGACAGGTCGCCGCACCGCCGAACGGTTCGATTTCTGTAGGGTGGTTATGTGTTTCATTCTTGAACATGAGAATCCAGTCTTCATCTTTACCGTCAATGTCGACTTTGATTTTTACAGAACAAGCATTTATTTCTTCACTTTCGTCAAGGTCATTGAGTAAGCCGTCTTTTTTAAGCTTCTTTACCGCAATTGTTGCCATATCCATAAGTGTAAACGGCTTTTCCGTTCTGCCGAGTTCTTCTCTTAAATCGAGGTACTGCTGATAAGTTTCTTCGATATAAGGAGATGCGATTGAAACTTTTTCGATATTGGTTGAAAATGTAGTATGACGGCAATGGTCAGACCAATATGTGTCAATCATACGGATTTCGGTAATTGTCGGATTTCTCTTCTCTGTGTCCTTAAAATAACTTTGACAGAATTTAATATCATCCAAATCCATTGCAAGTCCGTACTGAGCAATGAAATCTTCAAGCCCCTGCTCATTAAGTGAATTGAAGTCTTCAAGAGTTTTTACCTCTGTCGGAATATCATATTTTGTATCAAGAGTGTCAAAACTTCCAAGAGTTGCTTCACGGCTTTCAACAGGGTTGATAAGGTAATGTTTCAGCTTTTCAAATTCTTCATCTGTAAGCTTGCCTTTAACAATATAAATTCTTGCATTTCTTACTCTGCATCTTTCGCCCTGTGTCAGAATCTGAATACACTGTTCACAGCTGTCTGCTCTCTGGTCGAACTGTCCCGGAAGATACTCAACGGCAAAAATTCTTTCGTCATCGCTGAGTTCCGGAAGCCCTGTTGCGGTAACGTCAACCGCAGGTTCTGAAAATACGGTATTCAGTGCAAGTGTAAAGTCTTCTTTTGAAAGTCTGTCGGCATCATAACGGTTGATTATTCTCAGTCCCTCCAGCCCCTCAAGGCGAAGTGCCGTTTTCACGTCGTTCAGCACAGAATTTGCCTCAACCGCAAACTCCGGCTTCTTTTCAACATAAATTCTGTAAACTGACATAGGTTCAATACTCCCCTTTGTGTTTTATGAATGGACTTGCTTTTATTCGGTAACTATATGACCAAAACAGCAGCCGTCCTCTATCTTATCTATTTTAACATAAAAAATCATTTTACGCAAGCTTTTCTCTGAATATTTTGTTAAGATTTTGATATAAGCGTAATTGGGTGCATATCCGTGGTGGATACCGTCGGCTTTTTCACGCTCAAAAAGCACGGGAAATTCTTTTCCTGCAAGGCTTTGAAGGAATTTGTCACGGTTTTTTGCTCCGACCTCCGCCATTTCCTTTGCCCTGCGCTTTTTCACGTCGCCGGGCACCTGCGGCTCCATAAGGTCGGCTTTTGTGCCCTTTCGCCTTGAATAGGGGAATACGTGGATATCGGAAAAGCCTATCCGCTCCGCAAATTCAAGGGACTTTTTGTGATCTTCCTCCGTCTCGCAGGGGAAGCCCGTCATTATATCGGTGGTAATGCCGCAGTCGGGGAAGATGCTCCTTATCCTGACCACAAGCTCTTCAAATTCGGCGGAGGTGTAGCGCCTGTTCATGGCTTTCAGCGTCCTGTCGCAGCCTCTTTGCAGCGACAGATGAAATGAGGGGCAGAACTTTGGCTGAGCAGCCAGACGTTTCAGGTCGTCATCGGTTATCTTCTCAGGCTCCAGCGAACCCAGCCGAACCCGCTCAATGCCGTCAACGGAGCATACCGCTTCCACAGCGTCCGCCAGTCTCAGCCCGAACTCAGCACCGTAAAATGCAAGGTTTATGCCCACAAGAACTATCTCCTTGTAGCCGTTTTTCGCCAGCAGCTTTGCCTCGCTTATAACGCCGTCAATGGGCATGGAGCGTATCCGCCCACGGGAGTAGGGGATTATGCAGTAGGTGCAGAATGCGTTGCAGCCGTCCTGTATCTTCATGAACGCACGGGTGTGACCCTCCACCGCCGATACCGGCATTTTTTC
>URWK01000117.1 GCA_900551505.1 uncultured Ruminococcus sp.
CGCCGCCCCCCTCCGGAAAAATTCAGTTATTCGTCAAGCTTGAGTACAGACATGAAAGCTTCCTGAGAAAGTTCGACAGTACCGACACTTCTCATACGCTTTTTACCTTCTTTCTGTTTTTCAAGCAGTTTCTTCTTTCGGGTAATATCTCCGCCGTAGCACTTTGCAAGAACGTCTTTGCGGAGGGCTTTAATAGTTTCTCTTGCAATGACCTTTCCGCCTATACAAGCTTGAACAGGTACTTCAAAGAGTTGACGGGGGATATTGTCTTTAAGCTTTTCAACAATCTTTCTTGCCCTTGTGTAAGCCTTGTCTGTGTGAACGATAAATGAAAGTGCATCGACAACATCGCCATTGAGGAGAATATCGAGTTTCACAAGCTTTGAAGGTGCATATCCGAGCATTTCATAATCGAAAGATGCATAACCCTTTGTGCGTGATTTAAGGGCATCGAAAAAGTCATATACAATTTCGTTAAGCGGTAATTCATAGTGCAGGTTTACTCTGGTTTCATCAAGGTATTTCATATCCTTGAATATTCCACGTCTTTCCTGACAGAGTTCCATTATGTTTCCCACGAATTCGGACGGTGAAAGAATATCGGCTTTAACCATAGGTTCTTCGGCGGAAGCGATTACGGCGGGGTCAGGGTAATTTGTAGGGTTGTCTATGAATACGGAAGTGCCGTTTGTGAGGTTAACTTTATAGATAACTGACGGGGCAGTTGTTATAAGGTCGAGATTGTATTCACGTTCAAGCCTTTCCTGAATGATTTCCATGTGGAGCAGTCCGAGGAATCCGCAACGAAAACCAAAACCGAGAGCTATTGAAGTTTCCGGTTCAAATGAAAGCGATGCGTCATTAAGTCTTAACTTTTCGAGTGCATCTCTCAAGTCTTCATATTTAGCACCGTCAGCAGGATAAATTCCCGAAAAGACCATAGGGTTTACCTGTCTGTATCCCGGAAGAGCTTCTGAGCAAGGATTTTCGGCATTAGTTACGGTATCGCCGACCTGAGTATCACCGATACTTTTTATTGAGGCGGAAATATAACCTACTTCGCCTGCTGTAAGTACACCCTTGTTTATAAGGTTTGAAGGACTCATATAACCTGCTTCGACAACGGTAAATTCAGCACCTGTTGCCATGAGTCTGATAGTGTCGCCGATTTTTACAGTGCCTTCCTTAATTCTTACATATATGATAACGCCCTTGTAAGCATCATAACAGCTGTCGAAAATGAGGGCTTGCAAAGGTGCATCGGGATTACCTTTTGGGGCAGGAATATCGGAAACAATCTTTTCAAGTACCGCTTCAATATTTGTGCCGAGTTTTGCGGAAATTCTCGGAGCGTCCATAGCCGGAATACCTATTACATTTTCGACTTCTTCGCAGACTCTTTCGGGGTCTGCTGAAGGCAGGTCAATCTTGTTTACAACCGGAACTACTTCAAGGTCATGTTCGATTGCAAGGTATGTGTTGGCAAGTGTCTGTGCTTCAATTCCCTGAGAAGCGTCAACTACAAGTATTGCACCCTCGCAGGCAGCAAGTGAACGTGATACTTCATAGTTAAAGTCAACGTGTCCCGGTGTGTCGATAAGGTTAAAGATATATTCATTTCCGTCCTGAGCCTTGTAAGAAAGTCTTACGGCTCTTGCCTTGATGGTAATGCCTCTTTCACGTTCGATATCCATATTGTCAAGCAACTGTTCCTCCATATCCCTTAAAGAAACTGTTTCGGTTTTTTCGAGAATACGGTCAGCAAGCGTTGATTTGCCGTGGTCTATATGTGCGATGATACAGAAATTTCTGATGTTTTCAATGGACAATAAAAATCCCTCCAGATTAAAAATTTTAGTAATATAATAATAACACAGGTTTGGGAAGTTGTAAAGTTTATAGTTACAAAAAATACTCCGCAGGCAATATCAGCCATACCTAAAAAAATAAGTTTGTTCAGTCAAAGGTCTTTACAGCACACTAAAAAATATGATATAATATAAATTATTATGGTTAAGAGATAATAAAATATCCGAACAAATACAGAATTAAAACACTGTTTGCCGTAACTGCAATTTTTATTGGTTTATAAGATTTTTGTACGGCAAAGTGCCGTTTTTTATGAGGAGATGTTTCATTTTATGCAGAAAAACCGAAATGGGATAATAATGCTTTTACTGGTTTTTATGATGATGACATTCAGCATATTGCTTACAGGTTGCGAAAATCCCTTTCACTTAAACACAGAAGAAACTACCACCACAACAGAGGAAACCACGGAAGTCACAACTACTACGGAAGCCACAACCACCACCATCACAACACCACCTGAAGTGAATAACACAGCAGATGCAAATGTTTGTGAGAGAATGGAAGTTGAAGTTTATCTTCATGGAACAGTTGAGGAAAAGGCTGAACAGCTTTGCGGAGCTTTGAAAGAAAAGTATCCTGACCTTCCGTTTGAACAGAGAAAGAATGGTGTGTGTCTGCCTGTTGAAAGGGACAGTACACTCAGCACGGAAGAAATTGATAATACCTTGCTTACATGGCTTGAGGGTGACGTTGAGAATATAAAGACCAAGACCGTTCCCGAAATGTACGAGTATGCAAAGTATTTTGTAAAGACTGACATAGGCAGGGAATGCAATGAATATTTCCTGTCAAAGACACAGCACGTATTTATAAAGACAACTTAAACAGAAATCCGACATGACTTTTGGAAACAAATAAAACATTAAGTAAAGAAAGGAATGTTACTGTTTATTTTTATCCGGTAATAATTCAGTTTTCAGTAACAGGTAATTGATTATGAATTTTACACCCAAAGAAGTAATAAATTTTGTTGAGGAAAATGACGTCAAATTTATACGTCTTACATTCTGTGATATTTTCGGGAATCTGAAAAACATCGCAATTATGCCGTCTGAATTGCCGAGAGCATTCAAAAAGGGAATATCGTTTGATGCGTCCGCATTCACCGGCTGTATGAATATAAAGTATTCCGACTTGCTGCTTTTTCCTGATGCTTCAACGCTTTCAGTACTTCCGTGGCGACCTAAAACGGGACGTGTTGTAAGGTTCTTTTGCAATATAAAGAAACCGGACGGCGAAAGCTTCGAGGGAGATGCAAGAAACCAACTCAAAAAGACAGCAAAAAGGGCAAAGGAAATGGGTTATACCTGCGATATAGGCACGGAATGCGAATTTTATCTTTTTGACGTTGACGAAAAGGGCAGACCTACCAGAATACCACACGACAGCGGGAGTTACCTTGACATAGCACCGCTTGACAAGTGCGAGAACATAAGGCGTGAAATCTGCCTTTCACTCGAAGAAATGGGTCTTTCTCCGGAAAGTTCCCGTCATGAATACGGTCCGGGACAAAATGAAATAGACTTCAAACACAGCGAAATAGTTTCAGCGGCAGATAATGTTATTTACTTCAAGACTGCTGTAAAGGCTATCGCTCTCCAGAACGGTCTTTATGCTTCATTCATGCCGAAACCGATGGCGGAATATAACGGTAGCAGTATGCACATCAATATGTCGGTCAGAAAAAACGGCGAAAATATTTTCTCGTGTAATCCCGAAAAAATGTCCGAAGACGGCAAACATTTTATCGCAGGAATTATGAACAGGATAAAAGAAATAACTTGTATGCTCAATCAAACCACGAATTCATATGAAAGATTCGGGGAAGGGCTTGCACCGGAATATATAAACTGGTCATGTGAGAACAGAGCCCAGCTTATAAGGATTCCGTATGCGGAGGACGAAAGAACAAGAATAGAAGTCCGTTCGGCAGACCCGACCTGTAACCCTTACATAAGCTTCAATCTGCTTTTGTCGGCAGGACTTGAGGGAATAGAAAAGAAACTTGAGCTTCAGCCCGAAAACACAAATCTCGGACGTTTACCTCAAAGTTTCGAGGAGGCCTGCAATATCGGAAAAGAAAGTGACTTCATAAAGGAAATTATCCCGAATGAAACACTTGGAATGTTATTCAGGTCTTTCGACAATGTTATTGCGGAATATAACAGGGCTGACAGTAAGGATATGTTTGAATACGGATATTATTTTCAGACGCTCTGACAAAAATAAACCATTGAAACGGGTGTGATATAGATTTATGGGTAGGGTTCTTCTGGCATCAGGTTCTTCTCAGGCATCTGAATTACTGTCACAGCTTCTGAAATCTGCGGGTTATATGAATGTAATCACTACTTCGAGTGGAAATGAAGCAAGAAGGCTGGTCAATCAGAATGATTTTGAGTTAATAGTAATAAATACACCTTTATCTGACGAGTTCGGTCATGAACTTTCAATGATGGTAGCCGAAAATACAAATGCAGGAATAATTGTTGTCTGCAAGGCTGATATAGCGGATGACTTATATGACAAGGTAAGTTATTATGGTGTCTGCGTATTGCCGAAACCGCTGAATAAATCTCTTTTTTTCCAGTCGCTTAAAATAGTTTCTGCGACCCAGTCGAGAATAATGGGGCTTCGTAACGAGAACTTCAAGCTACAGTCAAAAATTGAGGAAATAAGGCTTGTCAACAGAGCTAAATGTGTACTTATCCAATACCTTAAACTGACAGAGCCACAGGCACACAGATATATTGAGAAGCAGGCAATGGACACAAGACAGACTAAAAAAGATGTTGCAGAAAAAATATTGAAAACTTATGAGTAAGAGTTTTCGGGAAAAACGGGGGGGGGGGGGGGGGGGGTTTTTTTTATTTTATAAAAAAACAACGCCCCACACAAATAAAAAAAAAAATAT
>URWK01000118.1 GCA_900551505.1 uncultured Ruminococcus sp.
GGGGGGGGCGCGCCCCCCCCCCCCCCCCCCCCCCCCCCCCCCCCGAAAAAAAGATTAGTATATTCAAAGTCTTACTGACAAGGGACGCTGAAAAGCATCTCTGTTAAATAATATGCAGATTTAACTGTCACATTCGCCCATATTTGTGTACGGAGAATATCCGGCACTAAGCCCTCCACACGAACAGCCGTCACAAGATTGGCATATTCCCCCTATATTCCCGACACTGTTTATACTCGTAGTTGTACACTGTGAATAATTCGGTTGTTCCTGCAACGGTATAGACGGTGAAGTAAATTCTTCTGTCGGGAACTGCATCTTGTCGAAAATTTCGCAAGGACTTTTTGTATTTGTGCAACATTCTTTCTGCGGGATTGTGTAAGGATATGTCGGAACAAGAACCGTAGAAGGTCTTGTAAGTTCAACAATAGAAAACAAGCCGAGTGTTACAACAACATCAGTCTGCTGAACCTTTGAATCACAAGAACAACAGGTATTCGGCAAAACAGCACTTACCATAACATCTTTCGGAGCATTTTCAGACGGCACGAAGATATTTGACGGAGTGTTTCTAACAGCTGTAGTCTGAGGACAAACGCAATTCGTGACAAGCTTACATTCAAGGCATATTGGATTTATAACATGAACGCAGGCTGTCGGAAGATTTGTGATATTGTTGCAACATTCCGAAACCGTACCACTGTTGAAATCCGTATTGTTGCAGAATGTCTGTGTGTTGCCTTCTCCGCCGTAAAGTATACAATGTTTGTTTGCATATACTGTACCTGTCGAAGTTGCAAGCGGTGCTGTACATGATGAACCGTAGAAAGCAAGTTCAAGATTTATTGTATAAGTAAGGTCAACGGAATAAAAGCCCTTGTTAAACTGTATCGGCTCAATATTCACACATACATTTGTAATAAAGATACTTCTTGACTTAACCATGACAGCCCCGTTCGGTACAGGTGTTGTCAGTCCGGAAACCATAAGGTTCGCAAGACAATCACGACTGCTGCAACTGTCAAATACACGGTTTACCTTAATCGGTACAGCATCGCAAAATCCGTTTTTTGTCTGGTTACTGTAATCACTACTCATCGGAAATCCTCCTGTATTTATAATTGTATTAAAGCTTTCTGCTTCTTTACATTATATTAAGGAGGATATATTTTTGTGAATCGGAATTATCTGTTTATCAGGTATTTCTGTCAGTATTCTTGAAAACTTTGAGATTTCCGATTTTCTTGCTTCTTTCTTCAAGCACGTCTTCTACTGCCGACCACGGAAGATTTTTTTCTGCACAGAGTACCATTACATGATACATAAGGTCTGCGATTTCGTTTTTCAATTCGTCATTGTCGTCATTCTTGGCAGCAATAACCATTTCTGTACATTCTTCACCGCATTTCTTGAGGATTTTGTTCTGACCCTGTGAGAAAAGATAACAAGTATATGACTTCTTCTTTATTTCATCGGAAGAAAGTCCGCTTTCCGCAAACTGTTTTTTTCTGTCAAGTACAACTTTTTCAAGATTGTTAAGTGCTTCGCTCATTTTTAAATTCTCCTTAGTGTAGTTAATTATCTGATTTTGTTAAAGAAACAACTGTGGCTTCCGGTATGGCAAGCCGCACCTGTCTGGATAACCTTTATAAGCAATGTGTCTGTATCGCAGTCGCCCGCAATGCTTACAACTTTCTGAAGATGTCCGGAAGTCGCACCCTTGTTCCAGAGTTCCTGCCTTGACCTGCTCCAGAACCATGTGTAACCTGTTTCGAGAGTCTTCTGGAAACTCTCCTTGTTCATGTATGCAAGCATGAGAACTTCATTAGTTCCGTCTTCCTGAATTATCGCAGGAAGCAACTCGCTTTTCTTAAAATAATCATCAATGTTGAAATCCATAAATATTTAAATCCTTTGTGTTATTATGTTCTTGTGACAATGCCGTTTTCTTTAAGGTGTTCCTTGACTTCCGAAACGGTGAGTTCCTTAAAGTGAAAGAGTGATGCGGCAAGTCCTGCGGAAGCATTTGTTTTCTCGAATACTTCTGAAAAGTCTGAAAGTTTTCCGCAACCGCCACTTGCAATTACAGGGATATTCACAACATCACAAACAGCATTGAGCATTTCAATGTCAAAACCTGCTTTTGTGCCGTCAGTGTCTATTGAGTTAAGGCATATTTCGCCAGCTCCAAGTTTTTCAACAGTCTTTACCCATTCAATCAGGTCAAGTTTCATATCTACACGGCCGCCGTTTATATATACTGTATAACCGCCGTTGCCGTTTCTCTTTGCGTCAATTCCAACTACCACACACTGACTTCCGAAAATATCGGCAGCGTCCTTTATAAGCTGTGGATTTTTAACGGCTGATGAATTTATTGAAACCTTGTCAGCACCTGCTCTGAGAGTTTCACGGAAATCTTCTATTGTAGAGATTCCTCCGCCTACAGTCAGCGGAACAAAAACTTTTCTTGCCGTACGCCTTACGACATCGAGCATTACTCCCCTGCCCTCGTAAGATGCGGTTATATCATAGAAAACAAGTTCGTCAGCACCCTGACGGTTATATTCTTCCGCATATTCAACGGGGTCGCCAACGTCCTTTACACCTTCAAAGTTCACGCCTTTTACGACTTTTCCGTTTCTTACGTCAAGGCATGGGATTATTCTTCTTGCGAGCATTATAAATCACTTCACTTTCTTCAGTACATACCGAAATTACTTCTTTGAAACTTCAACAGCATCTCTGAGGTTAAGAGTTCCTTTGTAAATGGATTTTCCGCAGATTACGCCGTAAAGTCCAAGTCTTTTACATTCCTTTATATCCTTTATACTTCTTACACCGCCACTTGCGATAATGTTGCCTCTTACGTTTCTGTTGAGGTTGTCGAGGTGTGCAACGTTTACGCCTGTGAGTGTACCGTCCTTTGAAATATCTGTGTAAATCATGTAACGGACACCGATTGAAGCCATTTCTTTCGCAAGGTCAATATATGTTACTTCAGAACTGTCATCAAGCCAGCCTTCTGTTGAAACAAGTCCGTCTTTTGCATCAATACCTACAGCAATCTTGCTGTGAAATTCCTTTACAGCGGTCTTTACAAGTTCAGGATTTTTAAGGGCAACAGAACCGAGAATTACCCTTGAAACGCCCTTTGAAAGATAGTATTCAACAGTATCAAGACTTCTGATACCTCCGCCGAGTTCAACTTTAAGGTTTGTATTCTTTGCAACATCAACGAAAATTTCAGTGTTTACAGGTTCGCCGTTCTTAGCTCCGTCAAGGTCAACCATGTGTATCCATACAGCACCGCAACTATCAAACTGCCTGGCAGAATCCATGTAGCTGTCCGCAACCTGTTCAGCTGTTTCAAAATCCCCTTTGTAAAGTCTTACACACTTTCCGTCATGTATATCAATTGCAGGTAATATAATCATTTTACCAGTCCTCCAAAATTCTTTAAAATATCAAGTCCCACACTACCGCTTTTTTCAGGGTGGAATTGTGCTCCGTATACCGTACCGCCATTCCATACAAGTGCAGGAATTTTCCCGTCATATTCGCACTGTGCGGAAATGTTTTCTTCATTGCAGAAAGCCTGATATGAGTGAACGAAATATACATACTGTCCGTTGAGATTTTTTGAAAGCGGACAATCGTTGATTACTTCAAGTTCGTTCCAGCCCATATGAGGAATGTTATATTTCTTTGTCGGTATGAGGTCAACTTTTCCCTTTATAAGTCCCAGTCCGTCACATTCTTCAAATTCATAGCTTTTCTCAAATAACATCTGCATACCGAGGCAGATTCCGAGAAACGGTTTTTTAAGTGCCTGTTCCTTTACGGTTTCGGTAAGTCCGCTTTCGTCAAGCATTTTCATGGCACTCGGGAATGCTCCAACCCCCGGAAGAATAATCGCATCGGCACTTACAAGGTCATTTTTATCCTTTGTAAGCTTGTTTTCTTCTCCGAGATAGTCCAGTGCATTCTTTATGCTGAAAATATTTCCTGCTCCGTAATCAAT
The DNA here is from genome assembly GCA_900551505.1 of uncultured Ruminococcus sp. Taxonomy (GTDB): domain Bacteria; phylum Bacillota; class Clostridia; order Oscillospirales; family Ruminococcaceae; genus UBA5884. Next base: position 4,025 of record URWK01000118.1, read on the forward strand.
TATAGCTATCATCTTTTACAGAACCCCTTTCGTTGAAAGTGTTTTCCCGTCAGCCGAATAAGCTGCAGCGTGTTTAAGTGCATGGGCAAGTGCCTTGAAAATTGCTTCACACTTGTGGTGGTCATTAACGCCGTATTCAATACTTATATGTAATGTTATACCCGCATTATAGGCAAATGCACGGAAAAATTCCTCCGCAAGACAGTTATCAAATTCTCCTGTCCTCTCATTTTTAAATTCCCCTCTGAAAACAAGAAAAGGTCTGTTGCTTATATCCAGACAGCAGAAACCTAAAGCTTCGTCCATCGGTATATATGCAGAACCGTAACGGTTTATCCCCGACTTGTCGCCGAGAGCCTCTGCAAGAGCTTTTCCGAGTACAATTCCGGTATCTTCAACAGTATGATGACCGTCAACATACAAATCACCTGTAGCTTTTATATTCATACTTATACCGCTGTGAACGGAAAGAGCCGTAAGCATATGGTCGAAAAAGCCTATACCTGTATCAATATTGCAGACTCCTTTTCCGTCAAGCTTCAGTTCAACCTTAATCTGAGTTTCCTTTGTATTGCGTTCCACAGAAGCAGAGCGTATTTCCAAAAAAATCACTCCTTTCTCTGATTTTTATGTAGTCATTATAACATAATCAGCCCATTATGTAAAGTCCCCGTATTTTCTTATGAGAAAAAACAGGGACACAGAAGTATTGAGCAAGTCTTTAGTTTTCGGGGGCGAACCCCCCCAACTAGCGACGC
>URWK01000119.1 GCA_900551505.1 uncultured Ruminococcus sp.
CACCCCTATACCAAGCCCCCCGCGACCCAATGATAATCTTATCTGGCGGGCGCGTGGGGCGCGCCCCCGCCCCCCCCCCCCCCCCCCCCCCCCCCACGTTAATAAAAATATGTGGTTAGAAACAAATAAGTAATGAAAAGTTTTCAGAAAAGGTGTATAATTAAACCTACATACTATCCTGCAAAGACAATTCCAGATTGAGATAAAGGAGATTTCAGAATGAGAACAATAATAGTAGGCGGTGGGAAAGTCGGCTATTACCTCGCCCAGACACTGCTTGAACATGGTCATGACCTTGCGATAATTGAGAAAAGCAGAAAAACTTGCGAATACCTCGCAAACCAGTTCGACATACCAGTTGAATGCGGTGATGCCACCCAACTCGAAACGCTGAAAAACATGAGAATGACTGATGAAGATTCCGTTGTGTGTGTCACGGGAAATGACGAAGATAACTTAATATGCTGTGAACTTGCGAAAACAATCTTTCATGTCAGAAAAACCGTTGCCAAGGTCAATAACCCGAAAAACGTTGAAGTTATGGAAAGACTCGGCGTTGACAATGTAATAAACAGCACCAACAACATTGCTTCCCTTATAGAACGTGAAGTTGACGCTTCCAGCATAAAACAACTGCTTTCCATAAACCACGGAAACGCTTTGATTCAGGAAATACAGTTGCCCGATGATTATGTCTATAACGGCAGAAAACTTAAAGACTTCCGTACAAGTGAGGCATTTAACATTATCTCGATAATGCGTGACGACTACATGATTATCCCAAGAGGTAACGCCGAACTTCACAGCGGTGACAAACTGCTCGTTATCATGGAGAGCGATGGCATAAGGGAATTGTGTTCCATTCTGAAAATAAGCAAGAAGTAAAACCTTATAGCGAAAGAAAGGACTGCACATGAAAACAGATATTTATGCACTCGGTATAGACGTTGGTTCTACCACTGTCAAGACTGTTGTCATCGACTGCAACAGTAAAATCATATATTCAAACTATGAAAGGCATTTCTCAAAGGTTAAGGAAACTGTTATCCAGCAGATAAAGAAAATCGGCGAACAGTTCGGAGATGCCGTTTTCAGACTCTCAATTACAGGTTCGGCAGGGCTTGGGCTTGCTCAGGCAAGCAGTCTGCCGTTCGTTCAGGAAGTTCATTCCGCTTTCGTGGCTGTGAAGGAAACTTACCCCGATGCCGATGCGGTAATTGAACTCGGCGGAGAAGACGCAAAAATAATCTTTCTGACAGGCGGAGTTGAACAGCGTATGAATGGCTCTTGTGCGGGAGGTACAGGGGCATTCATTGACCAGATGGCAACGCTTCTCGGAATAACTGTTGACGAACTCGACAAACTTTCACTCAATGCCGAAAAAATTTACCCTATCGCTTCAAGGTGCGGTGTATTCGCCAAATCTGACGTTCAGCCCCTGCTCAATCAGGGTGCAAGACGTGAAGACATTGCCGCAAGTATCTTTCAGGCGGTCGTTGACCAGACCGTTTCGGGACTTGCTCAGGGAAGAACCATCGAAGGCAAGGTTCTTTTCCTCGGAGGCCCTCTCTCTTTCCAGAAAGGTTTAAGAAAGGCTTTTGTAGACACGCTTAAACTCGGTGAAGGCAATGCCGTTTTCCCCGAAACCGCAAGAGTTTTCATGGCTTACGGTTGTGCCTTGTCCGCAAGGGACGGCGTGGAAGAAATGACCGCAGACGAAATTTGTGAAAGACTCGAAAAGGCAAATATGTCAGGCAATATTGTAAGAGGTCAGAGACTTTTCGATTCCAGGGAAGCTTATGAAAAATTCGTTGCCCGTCACAAAGCTTATGACCTTAAATACGTTGACATAAAGAAATATGAAGGTGATGCATACCTTGGAATAGATGCAGGTTCTACCACCACTAAAATGGTTCTTATCACTGCTGACGGAGGATTGCTGTATAATTACTATGCTTCAAACAAGGGTCAGCCGCTTGATAAAATCACTTCTCACCTTGCGGAAATATACAAGCTTTCAGAGGGCAGAATAAAAATAAAAGGTTCGGCAGTTACCGGATACGGCGAAGACCTTATCAAATCGGCTCTCGGTGTCGATTACGGCATAGTCGAAACTGTCGCACACTTCAAGGCGGCTTCCTATTTCTGTCCCGATGTTGACTTTATCATAGACATAGGCGGTCAGGATATAAAGTGTTTCAAAATACGCAATCACGCAATTGACAGTATCATGCTCAATGAAGCCTGCTCATCGGGTTGCGGTTCGTTCATACAGACATTCGCACTTGCACTCGGATATGAGATTGACAAGTTCTCACAACTCGGACTCTTTGCCGAAAATCCCGTTGAACTCGGTTCACGCTGTACCGTCTTCATGAACAGTAACGTCAAGCAGGCTCAGAAAGACGGTGCTACTGTCGAAGATATTTCCGCAGGACTTTCGGCTTCCATTATCAAGAATGCCATTTATAAAGTTATCAGAGCGAAAACAGTTGAGGAACTCGGAAAAAATATCGTTGTTCAGGGCGGCACATTCCTTAATGACGCTGTTTTAAGGTCTTTCGAGATGGAACTCGGCAGAAATGTAATCCGTCCGTCAATTGCGGGACTTATGGGAGCGTTCGGGTGTGCATTGTATGCAAAGGAAAAATCAAGCGGACTTTCCTCGCTGATAGACGAAAAGAAATTAAGCGAGTTTACCTATACTTCAAGAGCAGGTCAATGCGGCGGCTGTACAGCTCACTGCACACTGAATATTGTCAAGTTCAGTGACGGACGCAGGTTTATTTCCGGTAACAAGTGTGAAAAAGGTGCAGGCTTGCCTCCGCAGGACACAAGCCTTTCGCTGTATGACTATAAATACAAGCTTCTTTTCGATACTGTACGCACTCAGCCGTCTGACCCGATTGCAAAGGTCGGATTACCGCTTGCCCTGAATTTCTATGAACTCATTCCGTTCTGGTACACATTCTTCTGTGACCTCGGATTTGAAACGGTTCTTTCGGAAGAAAGCTCACGCCAGACTTACTATAAGGGTCAGCACACAATCGCTTCCGATACGGTCTGTTACCCTGCGAAGCTTATGCACGGTCATATCGAAAGCCTGCTTGAAAAGAACGTTGATTTTATCTTTTATCCCTGCATGAGTTATAACCTTGACGAAGGGGAAACGGATAATCACTACAATTGTCCTGTAGTGGCGTATTACCCTGAACTTCTCAAGGCGAATATGTCAAAGCTTAATGACGAAAATTTCATTTATCCGTACATCGACATGAACAGAACCAAATCAAGCATAAAGACTATTTACAAGGTTCTTTCCGAAAGGTATCCGTCAATTACTAAAAAACACGTTGCCCAGGCTTTTGAACACGCTTTTTCACTTTTCCACAGTTACCACAAACACATAAGGCAGGAGGGCGAAAAGATTATTGCCAGAGCAAGAGCCGAAAAGAAAAAAATTATAGTACTTGCGGGCAGACCTTACCATATAGACCCTGAAATAAACCACGGTATTCACAAGCTTATTACAAGTCTTGGAATGGCTGTTATTACCGAAGACAGTATTTACGAACTTGCAGACGCTCCGAAACTAAACGTTCTCAATCAATGGACTTATCACGCAAGACTTTACAGAGCCGCCGAATACGTCACTACTCAACCCGATATGCAACTTGTGCAACTCGTTTCATTCGGTTGCGGAATAGATGCCATCACGACCGATGAAGTAAGGGCGATACTTGAGGAAAAGGGAAAGCTCTATACTCAGCTTAAAATTGACGAAATAAGCAACCTCGGTGCTGTCAAAATCAGGTTAAGAAGCCTTGTGGCTGCTATGGAGGAACAGGAGAAAAATTAAAAAAGCTTTGAAACCGCAAGTGCTATCATTATAATCCCCCCAAGCCACGAAAGGTCAGGTCTGATTTTTGATTTTGCCTTTCGTCCAAGCAGGCTTCCGCCGTATATTGCAATAAGTCCGCCCACAAATACTATTACAGCGGTCTTTAAGATACTAACCGACCCAAGCCCCATTCCGAAACCGCTTGCAAGGGAATCTACCGACAATGCAAGTGCAAGCATTACGGCTTCACTGCTTGAAAGAGATTTTGAACAGTCGGAATCCGCTTTCGTTTCGTCAAGGTAAAGGTCTATTGCAAATCTTACACCACAGCAATTAAACAGGAATTTCCTGCTCCCCTGCTGTTTCCTGAGAAATGCCCTTATGCCGTTACTGAAAAGGTTGAATATCCCTATAACAAGCAGGATTGAAAAGGCGGTAAGCGAACACGCTTTCTCTGAAAAAAATCCTCCCACTACTATATGTGAAAACAGCATTGACAAACTCAGGACGGCTGTACCGATTGCAGAAATTATTACAGCTGATAGCGGAGGGATTTTTATGCAACTGTTCCCGTATGAGAATGATGCTATAAACGAATCCAGACATACGGCAAAAGCTGTGAAAATTGCGGACAACATGAATCTTTCCCCCTTGTCATGAAAATATAAGTCTTCCGAAGCGGGCAGTTCCGGGGGGGGGGGGGGGGGGGGGCGCGCGGGGGGGGGGGGGGGGGCGCCCGCCCCGCCCCCCCCCGCCGATGGAGGATAGGTGGTGAAGTGGGTTATAGATATAATAAAA
>URWK01000120.1 GCA_900551505.1 uncultured Ruminococcus sp.
ATATTCATTCTATCGCCTTGAAAACATGAAAGAAATAAAAATACCTGAAAACGTTACTACCATCGGCGAAGGTGCTTTCTATAACAGTGACCTTCTGGAAAGCATTTCTTTACCTGAAAAAGTAACCGCCATTGCTGACAATACTTTTTACCGTTGCACCGCTCTTAAAACCGTTGAATTCGGCAAAGCTGTAAAAAGTATTGGTTAAGGTGCTTTTTCATAAAGCGTAATTTAAACCGTCACCGTAACAAATGACGACCCTACCGCCCCTTATTCTCTGGAAGAAATCAAAGATAGTGCATTCGCTGCCTGCTATTCTCTAACTTCAATCTCACCTGCCGAAGCTACAAACTCATTAAAAACGGTCGGAGAGGGTGCATTCTTTAACTGCAAGCAACTTAAAACTTTCAATTTCGGAAATAAGCTCGTTTCAATCAGTCAGGACGCTTTTGCTAACTGTCAGTCACTGGAATCGGCTGTGCTTCCTGACACTCTCGAAACAATGGGCATAAGGGCTTTCGATTCAAATCTGGAACTTAAAACTTTGAAACTTGGAAAAGGTCTTAAAAATATTCCCGAAGATGCTTTCAGGAATTGTTCAAACCTTACTGATATAACTTTCTCTGAAGGTCTGGAAACTATCGGCGAAAATGCTTTTTACTTATGCTACGCTCTGAAATCTCTTAAATTCCCGGACACACTTAAAACAATCGGCAATTCGGCTTTTTATCATGCAAACGTTCTGAGGTCAATAACATTCGGAAACAGCCTTGAAGAAATCGGAAATGATGCCTTTAATGAAAGCCCGGTACTTTCAGGAAAGATTACTTTACCTGACACAATCAGGAAAATCGGCAGTTCTGCTTTTTATAACTGCCCAAATATAACAGGGGTTAACTTCCCTGACGGTCTGCAATCAATCGGTTATCAGGCATTCGCCGTTTGCAAAAGTTTAAGGTCGGCTATCTTGCCTGATACTCTTACAGAAATAGGAGAATATGCATTCAGTGCCTGCACTTCAATGACTTCTGCCCGAATACCTGAAGGACTTGGATTTATCCCAAACGGAATGTTTGAATCCTCAAATTTAAAAAGTATAGATATTCCAAATTCTGTTGTTGAAATTGGGAATAGTGCTTTTGCCAACTGCCAGCAACTTACTGAAATAAATTTCGGAAAGAGTTTGAAAATTATTGGCAATGATGCATTCCGTCTTTGCACAGCCCTACAGAATGTCAATTTCCCTGACGGGCTTGAGAAAATCGGTGAATACGCCTTTGCAGGTGTTCCAGATTATACTATGTCTTTGACAAGCATATGCCTGCCGTCTTCACTGACCGAACTCGGAAGATGTTCATTCTGTTATAATGAAAAACTTACATATGCCGAAATTCCTGGAAGCATTAATGAAATTCCTGGCCTTGTCTTTTCAAACTGCACTTCACTTAAAACTCTTAAACTCGGAAACGGAATCAAGAGTATCGGGGAATATGCATTTTCGTATACAAATATCGGCTTTATTGACATTCCTGACAGCGTGACATCTATTGGCAATTATGCGTTTATGCTGACTGACGGCACTTATTATATAAGGCTCGGAAAAGGCGTGGAAACTATCGGCGAATCTGCATTTTTGCTTGCCTCGAACGGACTTCCTTCCGTATACATTCCTGAAACTGTAAAGTCAATAGGTTCTTATGGCTTGGGCTACTGGACTTTAAGGGACTCCGGACTTTCGCCTGTTTCTGTCGGCAACTTCACGGTTTACGGAATATCGGGAAGTTATGCGGAAACTTACGCTAAACAGGAAAGCTTTAATTTCTCGAACAAGACGGCTAAACTTGCAGGCGACCTCAACGGAGACGGGGCTGTAAATACTGCCGATATGGCTTTGATGAACAGATTGCTTCTCGGAGTGTCTGCACCGCCTGCTTCTGAAAATGCGGATATGAACAATGACAATGTTTTCAATGTATTTGATGTTACCCTTGCAAAGAAAAAATCACTTGGCAAATAAAAATTCTGAATTAAAAGGAGGTATTTTTATGAAATTTACGGCTAAAAAAATCTGTGCTGTATTTGCCTTAACGGCGGTTATGTGCGTTCCGCTTACAGTTGAAAACTGTGAAAGTCCTTTGACATACACAACGGCAAGTGCTGTTATAAGTGATTCTCTTGTCGGAAAATCGGGCGAATACAACGGATTTTCTTTCTATGTAAACAAAAACGGTGCGGAAATTACGGAATACACCGGCAACGCTTCAAAAGTAACTGTTCCGTTATCTGTTGTTCTGAAAGATGAAGAGAAAGAAATAACAATTCCTGTCGCAGAACTTAAAGGATTTGCCTTTTATAATAATTCTTCCGTGGAGTCCGTAACTATTCTCGATAACATTAAAACCATAAAAGGTCTTACATTTGGTTTCTGTGAAAACCTTAAAGAAATTATTCTCCCGAAGAACCTTACAACCATTGAGGAATCAGCCTTTGCAGACTGTGGAATTACAAGCATAACCATTCCTGAAAGCGTCACATATATTGGAAAATCAGCTTTCAAAGACTGCTATTCACTTGAATATGCTTCACTTCCAAAAGGCATCACGCAAATTAATGATGAAATGTTTTCCGGCTGTAAAAGTCTTAAAAAGCTTCCGTTCGGCAAGGAAGTAAAAACTATCGGGGAAAGTGCATTCAATAAATGTGAAAGTCTAGTAAATCTTGAAATTCCCCAGGGCGTGGAAACTATCGGCGATAAGGCATTTTTTGACTGCACTTCACTTGAAACGCTGAAACTTCCGGACTCTGTGAAAACTATAGGCGTTTCGGCTTTCAGTGTTTCCTCGGTCGGCGACAATCTTAAAAATATAACTTTTGGAAAAAGTCTTGAAGAAATCGGCGATTATGCTTTCTGTATGAACAGCAGTTTACAGAGAATTGATTTGCCCGAAAACCTGAAAACTATAGGTGTCGGAGCGTTTCACAGTTGCATGGAAGCGAAAGAAATTACTTTCCCTTACGGGCTTGAGAAAATCGGAAATTCCGCATTCCAGCTTTGCAAAAATATCACTTCCGCAAAACTTCCGAATACAGTTACAGAGTTGGGAACAGGAGTATTTGAACAGTGTTATATGCTCGAAAACGTTCATTTTCCGTGCTTTCTGAAGTCAATTCCGGATACAACATTCAGTGCAACAAGTCTGAAAAGTATATATATTCCTGATTCTGTTACTGAAATCGGCGAAGAAGCCTTTTATGCTTGTGACAGTTTGTCTGATGTACGTTTCAGTAAAAATTTGAAAACTATAGGTGTAAATGCATTCAGATATTGTTCGGGGCTTACCGCAATAAATCTCCCTGACGGGCTTGAATCAATCAAAGATGGTGCGTTCAGCGGTGATAATGTTGGTGGATATATGTATCTTAAAAAAGGGGTTTTGGCTGAATCTCTTACCGAAGTTGGAAGTTTCGCTTTTTCCTGTAATGTCTATATGGATTATGCCGAAATCGGCGGAAACGTAAAGGAAATTTCAGAAAATGCGTTTGCGTGGTGTTCGGATTTGTCCACGGTAAAAATGCATGAAGGTATTGAAATTATCGGCGAATCTGCATTTTTCAATACGGGAATTAACTCTATTGAAATTCCCGACAGTGTTACATTTATCGACAACAAGGCGTTTTATCTCACGGCAAACACTTATAATATAAGCCTTGGAAGCAGTGTTCAGAATATCGGAGAATCTGCTTTCCAACTATGCACAGATACTCTTTCAAGTATAGTCATTCCCGAAAATGTCGAATCAGTCGGTTCTAATGCAATCGGTTACTGGGCTGAATACGAATATTCAACCCCTGAAAAAATCAATAATTTTGTCATTTACGGAAAGAGCAACACAGAAGCTCAGGAATATGCAAACAATGAAAGTTTTATTTTTGAAACATCTGCACCGAAACTTACGGAATATCACGATTCCGCAACGGGCATTACCGTATACGTTCCTGCCGGTAATCTGAATTTAAGCGTTTCGGTAAGTTCTGAAAGTAATATTATTCCTGCTGACAATTACACTCTGATTGGCGTTTATAAACTTAGCTTTACAAAAAACGGTGAAGCTTTTACGCCTGAATACATGAAAGTTCAAATTCCTTCAAGCAATAGAGTGAGAAAATGTCAGATAACCACAGGATTTACTCAGCACTCTGCCGGAAATTCTTACTATTACACTCCTGCGAATAATAAAGTCGAATTTTATACAAACTCTACAGATATTCAACTTGCAGGTCTGTATTCTCTGGCTGGTGATTTAAATGACGATGGTGTTGTAGACTTGTCGGATGTAATTCTTATGAATAACTCGCTTTTGAACTTGTCGGATATTTCTGCACCTCAGAATGCCGATTTGAACAATGACAATAATGTTAATGTGTTCGACAAACTGCTTCTTAAAAAGAAATTCTTTTCCCTGAAGTAATTTCGCTTTGGTAAGTCGGTGAAGCGGAGAGTTGAGGGGGGGGGGGGGCGGCAAAAAAAAAAAATAAAAAAAAAATAAACAAAAAAAAAAAAAAAAAAAAAAAAAAAAGACCGAGAACAGCACCCCCGACAGAAAAATAAAAAAAAAAAATAAAAAAAAAATGTATT
>URWK01000121.1 GCA_900551505.1 uncultured Ruminococcus sp.
ATCTCTACCCCACCGTTTTGTTTTTTTTTTTTTTTTTTTTTTTTTTTTTTCTTCTTCCCCCCCTCCCCCCCCCCCCCCCCCCCCCCCCCCCCCCCCGATAAAAAGAGAAGTATTAAGGGCTTTTTAAGAATGTTGCAATAAATGTTACTTTTCAGTAATAAAATGTTTCTGTATTGTGATTGAATAAAAATTTTTCTGTTATTGAAAAAGGAAATTATTTTGGTATAATGTACTTGAATCAAAAAATAGATTTGCAACAACAATTTTTGATTTCTACAAATCGAACATACCACATTAAAGAGAAATGAAGATGAAAGGAGTGTGTTAATTCTATGAAAACAGGTCGCATTTCAACGGTAATTCTTGCTATTTCGATTGTCTGCACAATGGCTACGGGGTGCGGTTCTTCTATGGATATGAACGGGAGAAATTATTCGTCTTCCCAAAATGCAAGTATAAACAATGCAGCAGCTCCGGACTTTGCGGATGAAGAAAAATCCGAAGATGAACAGGACTTCAACACGGAAGAATATGATGTAATTGCGGAAACAGGTTTCAAATCTCCCCTTTCAGAACCCTTTTCCACATTTTCCGCTGATGTCGACACTGCTTCATATGCCAACATAAGACGAATGATTAATGATAACCGGGAGGTAAATAAGGACGCTGTAAGAATTGAGGAAATGTTGAATTATTTTTCTTACGATTATCCCGCTCCCGAAGGAAACGAACCTTTCAGCATTACCACGGAAATTTCAGACTGTCCATGGAACGACAATACAAAACTTATGATGATAGGTTTACAGGCTGAAAAACTGGACAAATCAGCCTTACCGCAATCAAACATTGTATTTCTGATAGATGTTTCCGGTTCTATGGATATGCCCGATAAATTACCGCTGGTAAAAAGTGCGTTCAGGCTTCTTTCCGAAAATCTCAGTTCCTCTGACAGAATTTCAATTGTGACATATGCAGGCAGTGACAAAACAGTCTTATCCGGTGCAACCGGTAACGAACAGCTTGAAATTGAATCCGCTCTCAACTCCCTTTTTGCAGGCGGTGGGACAGCCGGGGCAGACGGTATTGAAACAGCTTATGAACTCGCTGAAAAATACTTCATCGAGGGCGGAAACAATCGTGTAATTCTTGCCACTGACGGCGATTTGAACATAGGTTTGTCAAGCGAAGGCGATTTGAAAAGACTGATTACACAAAAACGCAAGTCGGGTATCTTCCTTTCTGTTCTCGGCTTCGGTTCGGGTAATCTCAAAAACAACAAGCTTGAAACTCTCGCCGACAACGGAAACGGCAATTACAATTACATCGACAACATCGCAGAGGCACGAAAAGTTCTCGTCAGCGAAATGGGCGGTACTCTCTTCACCGTTGCGAAAGACGTGAAATTACAAGTCGAATTCAATCCCGCAACTGTAAAAGGTTACAGGCTTATAGGTTACGAAAACCGCAGGCTTGCCACGGAAGACTTCAATGACGATTCCAAAGACGCAGGCGAAATAGGTATGGGACATTCGGTTACAGCACTTTATGAAATAGCTCTTGACGGCTCGGAACAGGAAGTTCCTCAGCCAACCACAAAATATCAGTCAGCGGAAAACAACAATTCTTCTGACCTCGCCACACTTTCGGTACGCTACAAAGAGCCTGACGGCGACAACAGTAACTTGCTCGAAAGAGTTCTTACAGCGGACGACATTTCCGGAAGCCCTTCCGACAATCTCAAGTTTGCGGAATGTGTTACGGAATTCGGAATGCTTCTCAGGGATTCGGCTTATAAGGGAACTTCTTCCGCTGAAAATATCCTTGCCATGCTCGATGAAATCCCCGAATTTATTGATGACGAATACAAAACAGAATTTGCGGAACTGGTCGCAACCTGGCAGAAAAATAACCCGGAAAAATAAAAAAAACATAATTATCAGAGTAGAACAAAGTTGAATATAGAAAGAAATCCTTCATTCAGGCATATTAAAACAAAGTAATATGCCTGTTTTTTTTAATTTTCTTAAATTAACTGCATGAAACAACTCTTGACTGATTATCTGTTTAATGTTATACTCTACCCATGGATTAGCAAGTGCTAACTAAAATATCTCTGTCTTTATTTCCGCCCACTTTTCTTATAGCTCCGTTTACTGTTTGTTATCAATTAGGCATTGATTTTTGTTCGGAAGTGAGTATAATAAGTATGTATGTTAAAACATATGGGTATGTAGAAATAAATATGGGAATTATGGAGGTAAAATTTTTCTATGGACGATATGAAATATGAAATCAATGTAAGAAAGTTTATAGTTGACAACTATACTCCTTACTACGGTGACGCAAGCTTTCTCGAAACCCCTACAGAAGCTACTCTCAAACTCTGGGACGAACTTTGCGAAAAAATGAAGCTCGAAAGAGAAAGAAACGGCGTATATGACATTGACGAAAAGACAATTTCAACTATCACTTCACACAATGCAGGTTATATTGACAAAGACCTCGAAAAAATCGTAGGTATCCAGACTGACGAACCGCTCAAGAGAGCTATTATGCCTTTCGGCGGTATCAGACTTGTTTACAAGGAACTCGAAGCTTACGGAAAGAAAATGGACCCTGAAGTTGAAAAAGTCTTTAAATACAGAAAAACCCATAATGACGGCGTTTTCGATGCTTACACCGATGACATGAAGAAGGCAAGACATTCCGCTATTATCACAGGTCTTCCGGACGCTTACGGCAGAGGCAGAATTATCGGCGACTACAGACGTGTAGCCCTCTATGGTGTTGACTTCCTCATCGAACAGAAGAAATATGCAAAATCTCAACTTGTTTTCGATATCATGGACAGCCCCACAATCAGAGCAAGAGAAGAAATTTCCGAACAGATTAAAGCCCTCGGCGAACTCAAGGAAATGGCTCTTAAATACGGCATTGACATCTCAAAGCCTGCTACTGACGTTAAGGAAGCTATTCAGTGGACTTACTTCGGCTACCTCTCAGCCGTCAAGGAACAGAACGGTGCTGCAATGAGTATCGGCAGAATCTCCACATTCCTCGATATCTACGCAGAAAAAGACCTTGCAAGCGGTAAGTATACGGAAAAGGAAATTCAGGAATTTGTTGACCAGTTCATTATGAAGCTCAGAATTGTCCGCTTCCTCAGAACTCCTGAATACGATGAACTCTTCTCAGGCGACCCGACTTGGGTTACAGAATCAATCGGCGGTATGTGTCTTGACGGCAGACCGATGGTTACAAAGATGAGTTACCGTTTCCTTCACACTCTCACGAACCTTGGACCTGCTCCTGAACCGAACATGACAATTCTCTGGAGCGTAAATCTTCCGGAAAACTTCAAGAAGTTCTGTGCAGAAACTTCAATCAGGACTTCATCCATCCAGTACGAAAACGATGACCTTATGAAAGCCAAGTTCGGTGATGATTACGGTATTGCCTGCTGTGTATCGGCTATGAGAATCGGTAAACAGATGCAGTTCTTCGGTGCAAGAGCAAACCTCGCAAAAGCACTCCTCTACGCTATCAACGGCGGTAAGGACGAAAGATACGGCAATCAGGTAGGCCCTGAAACCGCTCCTATCACTTCCGAATACCTCGACTATGACGAAGTTATCAGAAAATTCGATGCAGTCTGCGAATGGCTCTCAAAGCTCTATATCAGCACACTTAATATCATTCACTATATGCACGATAAATATTGTTATGAAAGAATCGAAATGGCTCTTCATGACGAAAATATTTTCAGAACATCTGCTTGCGGTATGGCAGGTTTCTCAGTAGTGGTTGACAGCCTTTCAGCTATCAAGTACGCTAAGGTTAAGCCAATCAGAAATGAACAGGGACTTGCGGTTGACTTTGAAATTGAAGGCGACTTCCCTAAATTCGGTAACAATGACCCTGCCGTTGACGAAATTGCGGAAGACGTTGTTAAGTCATTCATGGCTAAGCTTTCAAAGCACACAACTTACAGAGGTTCAAAGCCTACTATGTCTATCCTTACAATTACTTCAAACGTTGTTTACGGTAAGAAGACCGGTTCTACACCTGACGGAAGAAAAGCCGGAGAACCTTTCGCACCGGGTGCTAACCCAATGCACGGCAGAGATACTCACGGTTGTATCGCTTCCATGAAGTCCGTTGCAAAGATTCCTTACGATTACTCAGAAGACGGAATTTCATATACTTTCTCAATTGTTCCTTCCGCTCTCGGCAAGGACGAAACTTCAAAGGTTGATAACCTCGTAAGCCTCCTTGACGGTTACTTCAAGGACGAAGGTCACCACATCAATGTTAACGTAATCAACAGAGAAGTACTTGAAGACGCTATGGAACACCCTGAACTTTACCCACAACTTACAATCAGAGTTTCGGGCTACGCTGTAAACTTCGTAAAACTTACAAGAGAACAGCAACTTGACGTTATTCACAGAACTTTCCACACACGTTTCTGATTTAAGTAACATATAATATTTCACTTTATCGGCGGGGACGCATTTTTTCAGGAAAAAATGCGTCCCCGCCTTATAAAAAGGAGGTTGATTTTTATGGAAGGTAAAATTCATTCAATTGAAACTTTCGGAGCGGTTGACGGTCCCGGTATAAGATACGTCA
>URWK01000122.1 GCA_900551505.1 uncultured Ruminococcus sp.
TTTTTATTTTCTTGTTGCTGTGCGCGGGCCCCCCCCCCCCCCCCCCCCCCCCCTCGCCCCCGAAAAAAGAAAAAATTAACCTGAAATGTAGTAAACACTTGTAATTGCGGTTAATTTGGTTTATTATAAGAACACAAAAAAACAAAGGAGCTTAAAAATCTATGGATTATACTCACTCACAGGAAAGACTTGATAATTACAATGAAGTTATGGCACTTCTCAAAGGAAATACTCAGTTCGTCAGCCCCGACAAAAACAATTCCGATTTCAGCGTTCTGTCCGTTGACGAAATATTAAAGCTTGACGGAACTCTTTATATCGGCTCTGTAACAGGTGAAAATCCTCTTACCGATGTCATATTTCACTCAATTAAAAAGAACCTTTTGGGGAAGACAAGTATTAAATTTATAGACAACGCCGCACTTAATCAGAAATTATACGAACTCTACAAGCAGGAAAACGAATACCGTTACGATTTTGAGAATAACTGTATCCGCCCCGAATACCTCCGCCGGCAGGAAAGCGAAAAAAGTTGCTTTATTCCTGAATGGGCATACGGAATTTTACCCGAAAATAAATTAGTCTTTATCCTCCGTGACTATATTCAACACGTCATGCAGATTGAAGACCGTCAATGGCTTATGGGTGTCTGCCAGTTCCTGCTCCAGACTTGTATTGAAAACGGCTGGGAAGTCGATGTCGAAACCCTCACAGGAAAGGAAATGGATACAGACGAATTTTGCAAATGGTTCGCAGAATTCATAGAAATAACTTTTGCAAAGCTTCTCGAAAGTGGGAAAGGTGCTGTTGTCTACTTGTTTGACAAGAATATAAGAGTTTCTTTCATCAATGCCGATGATTAATTTTTATTAATTACATACTTGTATATAGCTTTTACCACACCGTTGTTGTCATTGCTTTCTGCAATGTAATTTCCGTATTTCTTCATGTCAGGGTCTGAATTTTCCATAACAAAACTATATTCAGCTTCTCCGAGCAATTCAACATCATTATAAAAATCTCCGAATGTCATTGTTTCGGACCTGTCAATTCCCATTTTTTTCTTTATCAACTTCAGGGCGTTTCCCTTGTTGATATTTCTGTTCATTATATCCATCCACTTGTCGCCCGAAACTTGTAAATTATATTCCTTGCCGAAAATCCTGCTTAAAATCGGGTGTGCGTGATATTTCGGATTCCGGAAATCGTAAATCGCCACCTTGAAAATGTCGTCTTCAACATCTCTGAGTTCTTCGACTTCCGTAAAGTTCAGATAGAAACGTTTCATCTCGTCAAGGAATTCCTGTGGGTGGCCTTTTGCGAAATACGTTCCGTGTACTCCGCAGAGAACGGGAGCTACTGCGATTTTCTCACATTCCGCAATAACTTTTCTTACAGTTTCTTTTTTTATGACACTTATATTGCAGACTTTACCGCCAAACACGAGAAATGCTCCGTTGTCACAAATAAGGTCGGGTTTTTCCTTAAAGTCCCTGAACAGCGGTTCAAGTGCCGTATATGAACGACCGCTTGCAACCATAAAGCACACATCTTTCTTTTTAAGGTCACTGAGCATTTTCCCGAACTGTTCAGGCAATTTTTTGTCAGTTGTCAGCAATGTTCCGTCCATATCACTTGCTATAAGCTTAATCATAATAAAATCCCCTTTTTCTTACAGTCTGATGGTTTTTTATCTTTCTGCCTATATTATATATTCAGGTTTTGCGTTAATCTTCAATTTATTTTTAATCAGCTATGAAACTTTAAAGATTGATAAGAATATATTGTCATGAATTTCAGCCTCCCCAGTACTTTCTGTCAAGGCTTCTGTACTGAACAGCCATTGCTATATGACTTCTCTTTATGGTCTTTTCCCCGGAAATATCCGCTATAGTCCTTGCCACTTTAAGAATTTTGCTGTAAGCCCTTGCGGAAAGTCCCATTGTATTAAAAACTTTTTTCAGATAATCCATTGCGTCACCGTCAGCATTGCAGAATTCAAGCAGTCTTGCAGATGTGATTTTAGCATTGCAGGTTATCTCCGTCCCCGCAAAGCGTTTATTCTGAATTTCCCTTGCCATGATTATTCTCTTTCTGATTTCTGCGGAACTTTCCTCCTTAATCCCTGATGCAAGGTCTGTAAATTCAACGGGCGGTACTTCTATATGTAAATCGAATCTGTCAAGCAACGGCCCTGAAATCTTTGAGAGGTACTTTGAAATTCTGTTTTTGTCACAAGTACATTTTCTTGTCGGATGTCCGTAATATCCGCACGGACAAGGGTTCATCGCACCTATAAGCATTACCGAAGCCGGATATGTGAACGTTCCCGATGCCCTCGAAATCGTAAGTTTTCCGTCTTCAAGCGGTTGTCTGAGTATTTCAAGTGTGCGTCTGTCAAATTCCGCTAACTCGTCAAGGAACAATACTCCGTTATGGGCAAGCGAAATTTCTCCCGGTTTTGGGACTGTTCCGCCACCTGCAAGCCCTGCCGATGAAATTGTGTGATGCGGTGAACGGAAAGGTCTTTTTACGATAAGCGGTGTATCCCTGTCAAGCACTCCCGCAATTGAATATATTTTTGTGGTTTCTATGGATTCCCTGAATGTCATAGGCGGTAAAATTGACGGTATTCTTTTGGCAAGCATACTCTTACCGCTTCCGGGGCTTCCTATCATCAAGGCATTGTGTCCGCCTGCCGAGGCTATTTCAAGTGCAAGTTTTGCGACTTTCTGACCCTTTACATCACTGAAATCATCAGGACTTTCATAATCCTGCTCCTGTGGTTTATATACCGGCTGTTTCTGCAAGGGCTTCTCTCCGCACAGATAACTGAGCAATTCGCCTACATTCTTAATTCCGTATACATTTATTCCTTGTGCTACGGAAGCTTCATAGGCGTTTTCGTAAGGTACAAATATATTCTTTATTCCCCTGTCCATGGCGAGCAGTGTCATAGGTAAAACTCCGTTGACCGCCCTTATATCTCCGTTAAGGGAAACTTCTCCTATAAAGCAACTGTCATTTATATCTTTCGTGACAATATTCGTGGCTCTGAGAATTGCAACAAGTATTCCGAGGTCATGTACCGAACCTGTCTTTTTTGTGTCCGCCGGTGCAAGGTTTACCATTACTCTGTGTGGCGGAAATTCTATGTCATAAGCTCTCATTGCGGAACGTATCCTTTCCCTGCTCTCTCTTACGACCGCATCGGGAAGCCCAACAATATCAAATGACGGTACGCCTTTGCTTATATCCGTTTCAACGTCTACGGGAAACACATTCAATCCGAACAGTCCTATACTTTTTATTTTTGCGAACATTATTTTTCTCTCCTTAAATCGTCTGTGTAAGTTTTCTCAAGGCTTACTTTTTTGATTTTCTTGTTATCGGGGGCTAATGTTATTTCATCGAGTTCAGGCAATTTCCCGTATCTTGTATGTCTTGCACTTTCCTTCAGTTCACTCAGCTTCGGCAGGTTTTCAAGCAGAATAATTTTTTCTTTGTCATCTTCTTCGCTGTCGCCTGTTAAGTCTGTTATCTTAGGGAGGCTGTTCACAAGTATCTGTTCTCTGGTTGTGTTGTCATTTCTGAAACCTGTCGTTTGCTTTTCAGTATCATAAATTTCGGGTTCTTCTGCTTCGTTCATATTGTCTTTCGTAAGACTTCCCATTTCCTGATGTCTGTGTTCAGGTTCTGTGTAATTTGTCGGCTGATATTCTTCGTCTGATTCTTCTGTTCGCTGAATGAAAAGCGGATAACCTTTCAGGGTCGCCAGGTAGTCCTTCTCCCAGTCATTCATAAGGGCTTCGCACATTACAAATATCCCCAGAAAACTGAAAAAGCGGTCTGCTCCCGTTACCATCATCAGAACATATATGAGCATTATTAAAATATCATTTATCTTAGTGTTTTTTATGAAGTTCCCGAATGAAAATCCTGCCAGCAATCCTGCAAGAAACAATGCAATCAACGTATTCGCCGAAAAATTAAACCAGAATGTACATACCACAAATATCTTGGCAGCCACCGCAAGCCCGTAAAATTTTATATTCTGCCTTGACTGTTCTATTTTCTTCATTCTCTCGGCACAGTATATATAATGTTCTATTTCCTTCATTTTCTCGGCAGATATATTATAATGTTCGTCTACTCTAAATTTCTTATACTTGCCGAACGGATAATCTTTCATATTTTCCACCTCCCAACTGAATTATAACATATTCAACCGCTCCACGCAACAGAATATGTAAAAGCAATTGCTTTTTTGAAAAGGGTGGGGTTAAATGGATTGCAGACAGAAGAAAATTTGCAGGGTAATTATTTTGGGGCGTTCGGGTCGAATGAACCGTAAAATGTTTTTTTGTGAGGGGCGGAGCTTCATAAGTCGCAAAAATAAAACTTGCAGGGCAATTATTTTTGGCGTTCGGGTTAAATAACCGCCCTCGAAAAGCTTCACAAGATAATTACTTTTTTATGTAAGTGTGGCGACAAATCAAAGCGACAAAACGCTTTCTTGTAAGGAGGCGGATTAAAAAGCTTCACGGGACAATTACCGTCTTTCAGGGGTTCG
>URWK01000123.1 GCA_900551505.1 uncultured Ruminococcus sp.
GGTCGCCCCGCCTGAATCTACTGTTTCTGTATAATGGACTGCCTTGAGATATTAAGCAGTATTCCCATTTGTGCAAGTTGCATACCGAGAGCAGTACCGCCGTAACTGAAAAACGGCAGACTGATACCCGTATTCGGTACAAAGTTGCTTACAACGGCAATGTTTATCAATGCCTGATAGCCGATTTGTACGGTAAGCCCTACAGCCATTAACATTCCGAATTTATCAGGTGCTTTTGTCGCAATATAGAAACCTCTGAACACAAACAGTGCGAACAGAAGTATAACCGTAACCGCCCCCACAAATCCAAGTTCTTCACATACTATTGAAAATACAAAGTCGTTTTTACTTTCGGGAAGATAGAGATACTTCTGTCTTGACTCACCCAGCCCTAAACCGAAAAGTCCGCCTGAACCGATTGCAATTAATGACTGGCAAGTTTGCCATGTGGTATCTGAAGCATTTTCTCCGAAAGGATTTTTCCATGACTCGATTCTGTTTCCGAAATAACTGTAGCCTTCAACCATTATCTTATATGCTATTATCGACCCAAGCCCCAGTATACCTATTCCCGCAAGTTCAAGCAAATGTTTTATCTTCATTCCGCCCACAAACAGAAGCGTTACCGCTGTCATCGAAATCAGAAGTGTTCCCGAAAGGTGAGGCTGTAACATCATCAACATCGCAACTATTCCGAGAAGTACCAGATAAGGCATTACTCCATACTTGAACGTTCCCATTCTGTTGTAATTCTTTGAAATCAGATACGAGAACAATATTATTATCGCAAGTTTCATAATCTCGGAAGGCTGAAACTGAAAACTTCCGACCTGTATCCAACGTTGAGCACCCTTATCCGTATCACCGATTAAAAGAACCAGTATCAGCAATATCACCGTCACTCCATAAAGTCCATAGGCAATATATTTGTTTGCGTATATATGGTAATCTATCACCGACAGCACCAACATTGCCACAAGCCCTGCTCCTGCCATCATCAATTGCTTCTGTGCATAATATGAACCTGCTTTGCCTTCATCTATCGCCCAGGCATAACTTGCAGAGAACATCATTACAATTCCCATAACAAGCAGTATCATGATTATCATAAAAAACGCTATATCTATTTCTCCCATACCCTTGTAAATGCTCTTAACAGTGTCCCACATTTTAGAGAGATTGCTTTGTTTGGATTTTCGTTTCATTCTGTTACTTTGTTTTCTTATAGCAGATGCCAAATTAAAAGACCTCCTTAATCCGTCACGTCACCTTGCGGATATGAGTACAGCTATAAGTCCTGCAATAAAGCCTACTGCTGAAAAGCTTATTACTACTTTATATTCGCTGAAACCGCATAATTCAAAGTGATGGTGTATCGGAGACATTTTGAAAATTCTTTTACCTTTACCTTTTTCGCCTGTTTTCTTCTCATGCTGTTTTGCGGTAATCTTGAAGTAAGTTACCTGAATTACAACTGAAAGTGCCTCGCACACATACACCAGTCCCACAAGCACTGTGAGCAGATGACAATGTGTAACCATTCCTATCGCAACAAACACGCCCCCAAGATACATTGAACCGGTATCGCCCATAAAACACTTTGCAGGGTGCAGATTCCAGATTAAGAAACCCAAACAACCGCCTGCCACTGCCAGTGCATATATTACTTCCTCCTTAAGTCCCATGAATGTACATATCATCGCAAACGAAAGCATTGAAATTACCGTCACAGAACCACAAAGTCCGTCTACTCCGTCTGTAAGGTTTACAGCATTTGAAAGGAATATCATAAATGCTATCATTACAGGATAATAGAATATTCCGAAATCAAGCTTGCAGAATATGAAGTTTATTTCCGTTGACTTGTCGCCGAGTGCATAGAGTATTGCGAGGAATGCCACACAGAGAATAACCTGAAAAATAACTTTCTGTTTTGCATTCAGTCCGAGATTTTGTTTTTTAACTGCCTTTATGTAGTCATCTGCAAAACCTATGGCTGAAAATCCAAGTGCGAATATTATACAAGCGAACAGTCTTATACCGCTGTTCTTCACGTCACCGTCCGCAATGTTTACCCTATACATAATATATCCAAGCACGGTTGAAATAATACTGCTGATTATAAACATGAAACCGCCCATTATAGGAGTTCCGTTCTTGCCCTTGTGCAGACCGAGAACTTCTTTTTTAATAGTCTGCCCGAAATGAATCTTATGCAGAAATGAAATAAGCGGTTTTCCTATCACTGCCGAGATTACAAACGAAAGCATTGAAATTGTCACTGTTATCCAATAAGGCATTGTAATTTTCCCCCAAAGTTTCTTAAATTAATTTCAGACCTTCTGCAACTACTTCTCTTTCATCAAGATGTATATGCACATTGTTTGCCAGTACCTGATAATCTTCGTGTCCCTTTCCTGCAAGAACTATTACATCGCCCTTTTTTGCAATCTTCAGGGCATGGTATATAGCTTCGATTCTGTCAACTACCACTTCATAAGGGACTTTCGTGTCCTTTATCCCTACAAGGATTTCATCAATGATAGCTTCCGGCTTCTCATCTCTCGGATTATCGGAAGTCACTATAAGCATATCCGCATATTTCGCCGCTGCCTGAGCCATAAGCGGACGTTTCTTGTTATCTCTGTTCCCTCCGCAACCGAAAAGGCATATCAATCTTCCTTCCGTATATTCCTTCACATTTGAAAGAATATTTTCTATTGCATCAGGGGTGTGAGCATAGTCGCAAATTACCGAAAAGTCCTTGCCTGTCGGAATTACTTCGCATCTGCCCTTCACGCCCGTATGATTTTTAAGGACTTCGAGAATTTTCTCAATGCTCACTCCGAGTTTAAGGCACACCGTAATCGCTCCCGTAAGGTTTGCTACATTGAAACTTCCCGTCATAAGCGTTTCCACCTTGTAAGATTTGCTGTTTCCGCAATACCAGAACTGAGAGCCTGAAGCAGAAACCTTAATCATATCCGCAAAGTAGTCAGCTTCGCCCTTTATGCTGTAAGAATACTTTTCGCAGGTGATTTCACTGAAAAGCCTTTTGCCGTAATCGTCATCTATATCACACACCGCAATATCACTTATGTCAAACAGCATTTTCTTAGCCTTATAATATTCTTCCATAGTCTTGTGATAGTCAAGGTGGTCCTGTGTAAGGTTCGTAAACACGCCGATTTTAAAGTGTATATTGCCTGTTCTTTTCTGGACAAGCCCAAATGAAGACACTTCCATAACTACATAATCGCAACCCGCTTCGACCATCTTTGCGAAAAGCTCCATAAGGTCATAAGCGAAAGGCGTTGTGTTATCGGTATGCAAAACTTCATCGCCGATTTCATTCTGAATAGTTCCGATAAGTCCCACCTTGTGACCGTCTGCCGTAAGAATGTGCTTTATAACGTTTGTCATAGTGGTTTTTCCGTTAGTTCCCGTAACCCCGACTGCCGTTATTTTTTCCTGAGGGTTTCCGAACCATGAAGCACACAATGCTCCGTAAAAGTCCCTTGTATTGCCGACAACTATTTGTCTTTCAAGTCCCATATCCTTTTCGGTGATTACGGCAACTGCTCCGTTCTCCAAAGCTTCCTTTGCCTTTGTGTGTCCGTCAAAGCTTGCACCTTTTATGCAGACAAATACGCAACCTTTCTGTATTTTCCTTGAATTATCGGTTATTGAAATGACTTCTTCATCAGGTATATCTGTCTTTACTTCATAACCTCTGACTTCTTTAAGCAAATCATACAATTTCATTTTTTAAACTCCTCCTGTTTCTGCTCCTGATTTTAATGTTACCGCAATATCAGCCCGACTGGTCGTAGACTACAAAGGTCAGTTCAACAATAGTTCCCTTAGGCACTTCCGTTCCCTCTTCGTAAGACTGCTTCATAACAAGTGAATCTTCTCTGTCCGTTGAAGCACCGTCCGCAATGTAGTTAAGTCCGTATTGTGCAAGTGTTTCATTTGCCTGAGCAAAATTCATTCCGGTTACATTCGGAACTGTTACGGTTTCTTTTTCTTCGCTGTCATCTGTGTAAATTATAACCGTACCGCCTCTTGGCATGGCACTGTTTGCGGAAGGTACTTGGTCAAGAACCGTTGTTCCCTCGCCGTGTATTTCACATTCAAGTCCGAGGCTTTCAAGGGTTTCTCTTGCCTGCTGAGGTGTTTTGTCTTCAAGGTCGGGAATTGTTACTTCAAGTTTTGCAATTTCTTCATCTGTATATTCAGGGTAATAGCCCAGATAAGGAAGTGCCGAATTGAGAACATCCCTTACTACAGGCTGAGCAACAGAACCGCCGTAATAGTCTTCTCCCGAAGGTTCATCAGCCATTACAAGTACTATTATTTCAGGGTCATCAGCCGGTGCAAATCCACAATATGATGCAACATAAAGATTATTGCTCTTATCCTGCTTCTGTGAAGTACCACTTTTACCGCCTATCTTGTAACCCTTTATGTAAGCATTGCTTCCGCCGTTGCCTTCAACTACCTGTTCAAGTGCATATCTCATTGTTGCGGAAGTTTCTTCTGAAATTACCTGCCTTTTAA
>URWK01000124.1 GCA_900551505.1 uncultured Ruminococcus sp.
CACTTGTAATCAATGCCAGGTACGGTGATGGAATTGGCTGTAAAGACGGCTTGACAATCGAAAACGGTACATTTGATATTACTTCACTTGACGATGCAATCAGAGGTAAGGATTATGTTGAAATCAAGGGCGGTTCAGTAAAGACCAATGCAGAGGGTGACGGCGTTAAGTCAACTGCCGGTTATGTAAATATTTCAGGCGGTACACATAAAATTGAATCTTCTGCTGACGGCTTGCAGGCTGAACTCGAAAGTACAATTTCAGGTGGTTCAACACAGATTTATTCAGCAAAGGGCATTTTCGTGACAGCAGGCTATAATGTAACAGGCGGAACACTTATTGCGACAGCTCACAAGAACCAGGTCGCCACACCTGCAAACAGTACAGCAAATGTAGTTACTATGAATTTCACTGAACAGCAGGTTAAGAAAACTACTGTTACAATCGGAGAATTTTCATTCAAGCCTTCAAAGAAATATCAGTATACAATGGTTTGCTCAGCAGACCTTGCAGACGGAACATATAAAGCAGACCTTGACGGCGTAGCACTTAAACATGACGGTTCGGAAACGGGTGAATTTACAGTTGCAGGCAATACAACATTCACAGGTATTCAGGCTATCGACTCATCACAGCAACCGACTACTACAGAAAATGTTATCACTCTCAACGGTTCTTCAATGACATTTGAGGGAACAGGTGCAACGGTAGACGGAAATACAGTGACCATTACAGAACCGGGCGATTATACTGTAAACGGAGAAAGTACAGACGGCAAGATTATTGTAAATGTCGATAAAACAACATACGTTGACGGAAAAGTTAAACTCCTGCTCAATGGCGTAACAATGACAAATTCATCAGATTCACCAATCTATGTTGAAAGCATTGACGATAAGGTTATTATCGAAACCGCTTCGGGTACTGTAAACACAATTTCAGACGGTACAGATTACACAAATGCCGATGAAGATGCAGGTGCGATTTACAGTAAAGACGACCTTAACTTCAAGGGTGACGGTACACTTATAGTAAACGGCAACAAGCTTGATGCAATCGTTTCAAAGAATGATATAAAGTTCAAGAGCGGAACTTATCAGATAACTTCCGTTGATGACGGTATCAGAGGCAAGGACAGCGTAACAGTTGAAGCAGGCGACTTCACTGTCAAGGCCGGCGGAGATGGCATAAAGTCTACAGATACAGCATATTCAACGGGAACAGATACTTCAAAGCTTACAGGTTATATAACAATTCTTGACGGTACTTTCGATATAGATACAACATATGACGGTATTCAGGCAGAAACGAACCTTACGATAAACGGCGGTACATTTGATATTTACACTTCAACAGGAGCAGGCACGGCTTCATCGGGTGGAGGAAATCAAGGAGGCGGAGGCTTCGGAGGCGGAGGCTGGAATCAGGGCGGTAACTGGGGACAAGATACAGATACTACAACAGATTCCGCAAAGGCTCTTAAAGCAGGTTCACAGGTAAACATTACAGGCGGTAACTTCACAATCGACTCTACCGATGACGCAGTTCATTCAAATGATGCAGTAATTATTGACGGCGGCACATTCGGTATAAAGACAGGCGATGACGGTATTCACGCAGACAAGAATACCACAGTCAACGGCGGAGATATAAAGATTCAGCAGTGTTATGAAGGTCTTGAAGGTCTTGCCGTAAATGTTACAGGAGGAAATATAAGCATTGTCGCAAGTGATGACGCTATCAATGCCGCAGGCGGTACAGATAATTCAGGTAACAATAACCCGGGTGGCTGGAATCAGGGCGGAATGGGTTCATCAGGCGGAGAACTTAATATTTCAGGCGGATATATCTGGTTCAAATCAGGCGGTGACGGAATTGATTCAAACGGTTCTATTACTCTCTCAGGAGGAACAGTTGTAGACAATGGTCCTACAAGTAACGGAGATTCACCGGTTGATGCAGATGGTACGGTAACTTACAGCGGTACAAGAATAATGGCACTCGGTTCAACGGGTATGATGTCGGAAGGCTACGGTTCTTCGGGAACTTATGTGGCATCAACGGGACTTAACGCTTCTGAAGGAACTCTTGTAGTAGTAACAGACAGCGACAATAACGTACTTGGAGCTTATACGACTACACAGCAGTCAGCAGGTATAATATTCAGCTCACCTGAAATCGTAAACGGTGCAACAGCCAAGATTTACACAGGCGGTACTTTAACAGGAGCTACAGCAGTCGGAGAAGACGGCTTCTATACAGGCGGAACATATTCAGGCGGTACGGAAGTAAGCACATCTTCATCAGGCGGAAACCAGGGAGGTCCCGGAGGCTGGGGCGGTTTCTGATGAAGTAAAAAACCAACATACAGAAATTTCTGTTTTCCGTTAAGTCAGAGAAAGGGGGACGGTTTTAAATTCCGTCCCTTGTTATCTGATTTAAATGTAAAAATTGAGTAAAATATAAAAACGAAAATATTACATAAAGGAGGTTTTCACAATGGCTATATCAACATTCAAGAGATATGAAACAAAATTCATGCTTACAAGAATACAATTTGAAGCACTTACAACGGCTTTACAGGAATATATGATACCCGATGCCTATTGCACTGACGGAAAACTCTATACAATATACAATATCTATTACGATACACCAGATAACCAGCTTATAAGACATTCTCTTTCAAAGCCGTATTACAAGGAAAAATTACGTCTGAGAAGTTACAAACAGAATGCAGGCGAAAATGACAAAGTGTATCTTGAAATCAAGAAGAAAATAGGCGGTATAGTGGCGAAACGCCGTGCAAGTCTTACACTGGGTGAGGCAAGAAATTTTCTTGAAAACGGGGAATATCCTGAAGAACCGAGTTATATAAACAAACAGGTTCTTGATGAAATTTCCTATTTTCTCGAAGCTTACAGAGATATAAAGCCGAAAGCATATATTGCATATGACAGAATGGCGATGTTCGCAAAAGACGATAATAATTTCCGTATAACTTTCGATACAAATATCAGAACAAGGAGAGATGACCTTACACTTTCTTCATCTGCATATGGAAAACAACTTTTATTGCCTGACCATTTTTTAATGGAAATAAAAATTATCTCAGCAATGCCGTTATGGCTGGCGGGGCTTCTTTCAGAACTCGGAATTTATAAAACAAGTTTCTCAAAGTACGGAACAGAATATAAGAATTACTTGCATGACCATGAGTATTACAAGTTGAAAGATGCAATATAAAACGGAAAGAGGGATAGAATGGATTTTTTATTTGATACAACCACAGGTGAAACGGTATTGTCATTCGGCAGTGCGGTTGTGATAACATTGACTTCACTGGTGCTTGGGCTTGTCATAAGCGGAGCATACATATTCACTCACAAGAAAGAAGGTTATACGCCTTCATTTACGGTAACTCTTGTGATTATGCCCGTAATTGTTGCGGTAATAATATTCATGGTGGGAAGCAATGTTGCAAGGGCTTTCAGTCTTGCAGGAGCGTTCTCTCTGATACGTTTCAGAAGTGCTCCCGGCGACCCGAAAGATATTATGTATGTGTTCTTTACAGTAGCGATAGGGCTTGTGTGCGGAATGGGACATATTGAATATGCGTTTTTGTTCACAGCGATTATATGTATAGCAATGATTGCACTTACAAAGACAAGTTTTGCAAATCCCAAGACTTCACCGATGATACTTAAAATAACGATTCCCGAAAACCTCAATTATGACGGAGTGTTTGACGGGATACTTAACCAGTACACAAAAAACTGGCATCTCAAGAGAGTTAGGACAAGCGATTTCGGAGCGGTATTTGAACTTGTATATCAGGTTGAAATGAAGAATGACCATAACCAGAAAGAATTTATTGATGACATTCGTTGCAAGAACGGAAACCTTAATATTTCACTTATACGCAAAGAGTTCGCAGACAAGATATACGCTTAAACGAATCAGGGCGGGAATTTTAACGCATTTATTTCAGGTAAATTTCACCCACCCACAATTTATTTGGGGAAAAAAAAAAAAATGTTTTAAAAAAAGCTATTATTTTCTCTATATCATACTCAGATAATAATCCCACACAAATTAAAAAGAAAACAAAAAATCGAAAACTGTTACGCAATCCCCATAAAACCAAAAGTGGTTTAACCAAATTAAGAACTACTCCTAACATCATACACACTAAAATCGCCGTTACAATATATATTTGTACTTTAACTCTCGTACCCCGAATGCCTTTTCTTATTTTAAAAAATTGAAAAAACAGTATTGTAATAGTTATCACATCTGTAATATAGGTAATCGCTGATGGAACTCCCAATACATCTCGCGCCCATAGCATAAAACATACAAGTATAATTTGCGCATACACTAATATTTTTTTCTTCGGTGGTATTTTCAAAACTGTATTAAATACCATCGACTTATGTATTTTTATCTTATATCTCATCAAAATTATTTCCTTATCATTTTAAATATACGGATAATGTTTCATTTACAACAAAATCCCAATTATA
>URWK01000125.1 GCA_900551505.1 uncultured Ruminococcus sp.
AAAAGCCCATTGCGTAGGGCATGAAGCAAAGGAAATCATAGGAAGAACTCCGGGTTCTATTGTCGCTGTAAAACCCCTCAGAAATGGTGTTATTGCCGATTTTGAAATGGCTTGGGTTATGTTGCGGGAATTTATTAAAAAAGCTCTGCACGGCTCTATCACAAAAAAAGCTAAAGTTATCATCTGTATCCCCTCCGGCATAACAGCCGTTGAAGGCCGTGCCGTCCGTGAAGCCGCCGAAAAAACCGGTGCAAAACCCGTTTATCTCGTTGAAGAACCTATGGCGGCGGCTATCGGTGCAGGTCTTCCCGTTGACGAACCTTGCGGAAGTATGATTGTTGACATCGGCGGAGGTACGAGCGAAATGGCTGTAATCTCCCTTAACGGCATTGTAACCTGCCGTTCTGTAAGAGTTGCAGGAAATGAGTTTGACACTGCTATTATTAACTTCATAAAGCGTAAATATAACCTGCTCATCGGTGAAAGGTCTGCCGAAGAAATTAAAATGGAAATCGGTTCTGCTTACCCTGATGAAAAGGATTCTTCCGCTCAGATAAGAGGGCGTAATCTTCTCAATGGTCTTCCCGAAAACATAACAGTAACTTCCGCCGAAATAAGAGAAGCTCTTTCAGAACCTATTTCACATATTATAGATGAAATCCGCACTACACTCGAAAAAACTCCGCCTGAACTTTCGGCGGACATTATCGAACAAGGTATTACCATTGCGGGTGGAGGTGCTTTATTAAGAGGTCTTGACACTCTTATTTCCGAAGAAACAGGTATTCCTGTTCATGTTGCAGGTTATCCCCTCGACTGCGTTGCGGAAGGCACGGGAAAAATTGTTGAAGACTTTGAACGATACAAGGACGTGCTTTGTGAGGATTCGAGATACTGGTGATAAAGGAGGATAATAATGGGTGAATTTTTCAGAAGTATAAAATTTAAAATTATCCTTGCCCTGACTGCTCTCTTGGTAGGTCTTATGCTCTACTCCGCAAATTCGAGCGGACAAACTTTTTTCGGGTCTGCCGCTGTCGGAAATATCTTTAATCCTGTACGCCGTTTCTTTTCATCTGTCGCCACAAGTGCCGAAACAGGCATAAGCGAAATTACCAATCCTCGGAAATACTATGACGAAAACCAAAAGCTTAAAGAACAGATTGCGGAACTTCAAAAAGATTTGATTGATTACGAAAGCACAAAGACAGAACTTGAAGAACTGCGAAAATTCATGGGCATCAAAGAGGAACACAGCGATTACAGTCATACAGCCCCTTGTGATATTGTCGGACGTACCACAAACGACCCTTACGGCTCTTTCACAATTGACCGTGGGTCTGATGATGACATTGAACTTTATGACCCCGTGGTTACTGCGGAAGGGCTTGTAGGTGTGATAACGGAAGTTGCCCCGAAATACTCAACGGTAAAGTCTATTCTTTCCCCTGACGTTTCACTCGGTGCTATATGCGTTCAGTCAAAAGATACGGGCGTGCTTGAAGGCTCTGCACAATATGCGGTTGACGGTCTTTGCAAGATGATTTACATTGACAAGGCTCATAAAATAAAGGCAGGCGACCTTGTGGTAACTTCCGGTGCAAGCGGTCTTTTACCGAAAGATTATATTATCGGAACAGTTAAGGAAGTTAAGACGGAAGAAAGCGGTCTTTCTTGTTATGCGGTAATCGAACCGTCTGTTGACAGCCGACAGATTTCAAGTGTCGTGGTTATAACTTCCTTTGACGGACAGGGTGAAGGCTATGAAGATTAATATATACAGGACAAAAGAACACAGAACCAATAAAATTCTATACTGGACTGCAATAACAATTCTCGCTCTGCTATGCTTTGTAACGGCTTGTGCAGGGACTTTATTGAAACCGCTGTTGCTTATTCCGTTTGCACTGTGTGTTTCGATGTATGAAGACGAACTTAATTCCGCAATAACCGGCGTGTTGTGCGGATTTCTGCTTGACATTTCCTGCGGAAAACTTGTGGGGTTCAATGCCCTTATACTGATGTTCTCATGTGTGATAACTTCCATGCTGTTCACGAATCTTTTAAGGCAGAAATTCTTTAATATTGTTGTTGTTTCGACATTGTTCTGCTTCTGTCAGCAATACCTTGACTACTTTTTCTATTATTCCATCTGGAACAAGGAAAATGCAGAAATAGTCTTTGACCTCTATACAATTCCCTGCTGGATAATCACTTCTCTGTGCATATTTATTGTTTATCCGATAATCAGATTCTGCAAAAAGACCCTTGAAGTCAAGAAAACACCTGCTGTACAGTTAAGGCACGGCGATGAATACAGTGATGAATTTTTCTTTGAGGAATAAACGGAAAGGAGTACGGATTTGAAAAAAATTATTGAACAGTTACGTCTGATTATACTTGTTCTGCTCGTAATCGTTGCAACGGTTTTCGGCGGTATAAAACTTATGCGTCTGCAAATAGTTGACGGTTCGGAATACCTTGAACAGTCAAAAACCGTTTCAATCGCCACCCAGACAATTCCCGCTTCAAGAGGTGAAATTGTCGATGCAAAGGGAAAACCTATCGTTCAGAACAAAGTCGGCTTTAATGTAATAATCGAAAAAGCCTTTTTCCCAAGCGATTTTCAGGAAGGTAATGAAGTCCTTATCCGTACTGTAAGACTGCTTAACAGGCAATCTCTCGGCTGGATTGATACTATTCCGATTTCCTTTGAACAGCCTTATGAATTTACCGTTCCCGAAGACGACAACAGCGTTACGAAGCTTAAAGAATTAATCGGCGTAAATGTTTACGCTACTGCTGAAGACTGCATTGACAAGCTGATTGACGATTACAAAATTTCAAATGAATATTCTGCAATGGAACAGCGTATTATAGCAGGAATAAGATACGAAATGTTACTTAATAATTTCTCGGTAAGCAACAGATACACCCTTGCGGAAGATATAAATATGGACACCGTGACAAAATTAAAGGAACTCGGACTTGAATTAAAAGGTATTGACACGGTTGAAGAAGCCATAAGAACTTACGCTCAGACAAACATTATTCCGCATGAAATCGGTACTGTAGGCCCTATCTATGCCGAAGAATACACAGAACTTAAAGATGAAGGCTATGCACTCAATGACACTCTCGGAAAAAGCGGACTTGAAAAGAATATGGAGAAATATCTCCGTGGCAAAAACGGCACAAAAGAATATTCTTTCGTGAACGGTGCTGTGGAAAGTGCGAAAGTTACTCAAGAACCCGTTGCCGGAAACACTATACAACTTACTATTGACAGTGAATTTCAATTGCAGGTACAGAGTATTCTCGAAAACTTTATATATTATCTCCAACGCCGTGGCGGATACGGCAATGTTTCTTCAGGTGCTATAGTCGTTCTCAATGCAAAAACAGGTGCTGTATTGGCACTGGCGACTTGTCCGACATATGACCTTAAAGACTATAAGGAAAATTACTCGGAACTTCTCCAGCGACCTAACGAACCACTGATTGACAGAGCTACGGACGGACTTTACAGACCGGGTTCAGCTTTCAAGACAATTACAGCTACAGCAGGGCTTAATGAAGGCATCGTAAACGGCTATTCAACTTTCTATTGTGCCCACAGATACCAGTATTTCGATATAAATGTAGGCTGTACGGGTACTCACCACAATATCGCCGTTTCGAGAGCATTAACAGTTTCATGTAACATTTACTTTTATGAACTTGCTCAGCGTATAGGCGTTTATACACTTTCGGACTATGCGAAAAAGTATGGTTTCGGGCAGTCATTAGGGCTTGAATGCGGAGATTCTGCGGGACATCTTCCGACACCTGAAACTTGTGAAGAACTCGGAATACCGTGGACACCGGGACTGGTGCTTCAATACGGAATCGGTCAGTCTGAACTTGCGGTTACTCCTTTACAGATGGCAACGGCGGCAATGACCATTGCCAACAAGGGTGTACGTTACAAACCTTATCTCGTAGACTGCATCTATGATTACAGCATGGAAAACGTCATTCAGAAAACAGAACCGACCATTGCCGACAAAATCGACTTAAATTACAATTACGTTTATGACTTCATCGAACAAGGTATGATTGGAGCGGCACAGAATACCCCTGCCGGTGAATATTCCCTTAATAACCTCGGCTATCAGGTAGCAATTAAAACCGGTACTCCTCAGTCAGGCAGAGGCACAGACTCAACATTTATCGGTTATGCTCCTGTCGGCGACCCTGAAATTGCTTTCGCTGCGGTCATCGAAGGCGGAGAATACTCGAAATATATGGTAAGGAAAATTCTCGACTCTTACTACTCACTCAAAAATTCCGCTGCTCAGACAACTGACAATCCTTAAAAAAAATTAATTTTTAAATCATGGGGCGCGGGGGGGGGGGGCGCGGGGGGGGGCGCCCGGCGGGGGGGGGCGCGGCGCCGGTTTATGTGAGGGGGGGGGGGGGGGGGGGTGTGGGGGGGGGGGGGGGGGCGCGGCGGGGGGGGGGGGGGGGGGGTTGTT
>URWK01000126.1 GCA_900551505.1 uncultured Ruminococcus sp.
GTGTGAAGTGATTTCGGCAGAAAGCTTAGTTTCGTTTTCGAGTGTATAAGGTACATGGAGCAGAGAACAGCTTGTGCTGATTACCACATTATAACCCTTTTCTTCAAGACCCTTGAGTGTTTTAAGAGTTTTTTCGTAATTGTTTCTCCAGATATTCTTACCGTTAACAACGCCTGCAAAAAGAACTTTGTCCTTAGGGAAACCGTATTTTTCAACGAGTTCTGCTGTTTTCTTGCCTTCAACGAAGTCAAGACCGATACCGTCAAAATCTGCATTTACAATCTGTTCGTAACCGTCACGGATATCTCCGAAGTAAGTCTGAAGCAGAATCTTTGAATTTTTCTTAGCCTTTAAGATTTCGCCGTAAAGTTTCTTGAACAAATCAAGGTCTTCTGCTGTAAGGTCATGTACAAGATAAGGTTCGTCAAACTGCAACCATTCAACACCGAGAGTTTCAAACTTAGTGATGTATTCACTGTAAGCCTTGATTACAGCTTCCCTGAAATCTGCAATGTTCTTCTTGCCTGTAAACTTTGCAAGTTTAAGCAATGTAAATGCTCCGACAATTACCGGCTTTGTTTCAACGCCTGCGTTCTTAGCTTCTGAATATTCGTCAAAAGGCTTTGTTCCGGCAAGTCTGATTTCTGTAGTATCTTCAATTTCAGAAACCATATAATGATAATTGGTGTTGAACCACTTCTTCATTGCAAGAGCCTTTACATCGCCCTTTTCGCCCTGATAACCTCTTGCCATTGCGAAGTATGTGTCAAGTGCAGAAAGTTCCGTATCTGCATATTTTTTCGGAATTATATTAAAAAGTACGGCTGTATCAAGTGTTCCGTCATAGAATGAAAAATCATTTGACGGAATATAGTCAATATTGTTCTTCTGCTGTAAGAGCCACTGAGAAATTCGGATATTCTTTGCGGTTTCTCTGAGTTCGTCAGCTGAAATTTCTTTTCTGAAATACTTTTCGGTAGCGAATTTCAATTCTCTGAGTTTTCCTACTCTCGGAAAACCTGTAACTGATGTTTTCATATTTTAGCCTCCTGTATTATTAGGATGTTGTTTTCTATCACTGCTTTAAGGCTATTATATATGAATTGATGCCGTTTGTAAAATACATATAAATGGCGGTTTAATATAATTAAAAGTTATTTCAACCCTAAAATATTAAGTTTGATATATTTATTTGTTATATCGTGCGTATTTTTTAAGTGCCTGAATATAGATTTTCCCAAGCTTACTTAAAGACAACTTATTATGTGTAAGAAATCCTATATGCATATCTGTATTTTCGGCAAGCGGAATCGCAATAATATCTTTTCCGTTAAGTTCCTCGTCAATAACTCCGCTGCAAACCGTATAGCCGTTAAGCCCTATGAGCAGATTAAACAGTGTGGCTCTGTCCCTTACACGAATATTTTTTTTACGGATTTCAGTGCTTAGGATTTCTTCCGAGTAGTAGAACGAATTGTGTTCGCCCTGCTCAAACGAAAGATACGGATATTCTTCAAGGTCTTTCATGGTCACGGACTTTTTTGAGGAAAGTGGGTTTTTGTTGCTTACGAATATATGCGGTTTGGCTATAAAGAGTTCTGTAAATTCAAGTTCGCTGGACTTTAAGATTTTTCGTATAACGGTTTCATTAAATGAATTGAGGTATATTATGCCTATTTCGCTTTTCATTCTTGCCACATCGTCAATGATTTCATAGGTCTGAGTTTCCCTTATGCTGAAATCGTAATTATCTCTGCCATATTCTTTAATCAGGTCGACAAAGGCATTTACCGCAAATGAGTAATGCTGGGTAGACACGCAAAATTCTTGTTTTACTCTTGAACGGTCAGAATATTTTTCCTGTATCAAATCAGCCTGTTCGAGAACCTGCCTTGCATAGCCCAGGAAAATTTCGCCCTCCTTTGAAAGGGAAATTCCCTTATTGGTTCTGTCGAAAATCAGAATGCCCATCTCTTTCTCAAGTTCTTTAAGTGACTTCGTAAGAGCAGGCTGCGAAACAAATAACTCCTTTGCGGTTTCGCTTATAGTTCCCGTTTCGGCAATAGCCACAACATATCTTAACTGCTGTAATGTCAAATTAAACACCTCCTGTTTTGTTTGTAAGTATATCATATTTTCACAAGTAAATCTATAATCCCGGTTATTTGAACAAAAACTTAACAAATAATAAAGTTTTTTAGTGGGACGCAGGATGTCCGGTTCACCTGTTATAATTTAATCAGAAAATCAAAACAGGTTAAAACAGTAAGGAGGACATAATTATGAGTAAGATTGTAAAAGTAGAGTATGATGCTACCAAACCCGAAACAAAAATAACAGCAGACGGCAAGGAGTTTGACACTTCAAGAATCAGAGGCAAAGAAATTGAGGACTGGGCTTATCCGTTCATGCTTCGCAAGGTAACATGGGACGGGTTCTATGACGAAATGGTAAAAGCTCTTGACGGAGAAAAGCAGTTTGACCTTGTATTCAACGGTTCGGAGGAAGCTCTGGCGGAACTTAAAGAAGCTCTCGGAGATGCTCCCGTTACAATAAAACAAGAAGCCGAAGACAGCGGTTCTGTAGTTGTCATCGAGTACGACGAAAAAAGCCTTTCAACAGATATCACCGTAAACGGAGAACCTTTCGACACTTCCAGAATTAAAGGCAGAGAAATTGAAGACTGGGTTTATCCGTTCATGATGAGAAAAGTAAAATGGAACGGCATTTTTGAGGAACTTTCAGAAGTTGCGGGCGAAACATATACCATTCGTTTCAGAGGTTCTGACGAAAGCCTGAAAGAACTTAAAGAGGATTGCCCTGAAAATGTTACTGTCATCAGCGACAACGGCAAGGCTAAATTGTCTTTGCGTAAAGCTTCCGACACAGACTGGTCTGAAGAAGCGGAAGACCTCGAAAGACAGGCAACAGAAGCATTTGATAACAATGATTTTGAAAAAGCATTTGAATTAAGGCTTAAAGCTTCAGAAATGGGTAATATTAATTCAACCGTGGAACTGGGTTATCACTATCAATATGGTCATGGCACAGACCAGAACTACAGTAAAGCACTGGAATGTTTTAAAAAGGCCGCTGATAAGGGAAATGCAGAAGCTTATAATTATTTAGGACTTATGTACATTAACGGAAGAGGATGTAAAGAAGATGATAAAAAAGCATTTGAATACTTTATGAAAGCAGCAGAACAAAATTATGCATGGGGTCAATATCATGTCGGACAGTGCTATGAATCTGGCTGGGGAGTTCAGGAAAATTCATATAAAGCATATGAATATTACGTTAAATCCGCAGATAATAATTGTGGTGCAGCCTGCGAAAAAGTAGGAAGATTTCTTGATGAGGGTATCGGGTGTGAACAAGATAAAGATGCGGCAATCAAAATGTGGGCTAAAGGTGATTCGTTAGGAGACGGAAATTGTGCAGGGCATTTGGGAGAAGAATATCTTGAAATGGAAGACTATGATAATGCATACAAGATGTTCTACAAAGCCTATGAAGCCGATGCCGATGATACGTATACATATTTTTTGGCACTCTGCTATAAAAACGGTTGTGGAGTTCAGAAAGATTGCAGAATAGCAATTCAGCTTTTTGAAGAAGTGATAGAGAAAATACCAGGCGGTTATGATGATATTGGGTGTATTTACCTCTTCGAAAACGAAATTAGAAACACCACATTGGCAGTGAAATATTTCCAAAAGGCTGTTGACAAAGGAATAACTGAAGGATATACACACCTTGGGTTCTGTTATGCAAATGGTTTTGGTGTTGTTAAGGACAGGGAAAAGGCTAAAGAATTATTGCAGGTAGCCATAGACCAGGGAGACGAAGAAGCCACGACATATTACAATGACATCATAAAAAAAGAAGGATACATAGATACGGCAAAAAGTATCGGTAAAGGAATTCTTAATGTACTCGGTACATTTGGCGGTGCATTTGGCAATGCTTACATGAATACAAACATTAACGATGATGACGATGATGAATATTATTAATAACTAAAGCTGTTGATATTTCAAATAAATAATACATAAAAAAGACTGAACAATTACCGTTCAGTCTTTTTCTTATTATTGGGAAAGAATATTTTTCAGCTTTATTATATCTGCTGTATCAATCACACCGTCTTTGTTGACATCGGCGTATGAATCTGCGGTTTCCATTCCGAGAACGTATTCTTTGAGCAATTTCATATCGGACTTGTCAACCGTTCCGTCACGGTTTACATCTCCCACAATATCAGGCGTTTCATTTCCGTAAACTTCATTTAAATTGCAGACAGGCACTTTCTTTTCAAATCCGCTTTCGGAGATTACAGCCACTGAATAAGTTCCCTTGCTTTCAGCGGAAGCATTCCGGATTGTGAAAGTCTTTTCGGTAGCTCCTTCAATTTTCTTGTCATTGAGATACCATTGATAAGTTGCGTTTTTCAGCGAGGTTTCAACATTCAGATTAAAGCTTTCATTTTCTTTAAGGTTTATATT
>URWK01000127.1 GCA_900551505.1 uncultured Ruminococcus sp.
AAATAATACCACACACTGCGTTGGATTGTTCTTCTAATTTTTCATCAGCCTGTGGCCGCCCCCCCCCCCCACTGCTGCCCTTCAGGAAAAAATCAGGATAAGCGACACTGCGAGAATTGCCGTAGAGATTACCGCAAAAGCCATTGCCTTCCCGCTGATGGTAATTCTGTTCTTACTCCTCCTGATTATGCTGTCAAGGTACGCATCGGCTTCTTTTGAAAGCTGTCTTTCCGAAACTCCGTATGCATCAGGTCGCACATACAATATTGCCTTTTCAAAGTATATACTTTGCGGATTGTTAATTTCAACTATTTTCTTATTCACACCTTTTATCATAAAAAGCCTCCGTCATATTTATTCTGATGGTAGTTTTAACCGCTTTTCTGTTTAATATTCAGTACCGCCTGCGGAAAATTTCTGCTGTTACTTAAAGTTGCCATTTAGCTGTTTTTTTGTCCTTAAAAATACATAGTGTTTCTGTATGTTAATTAAATCTTCATATTTACATGGTATAATAGAAAACATAAATGTTCGTCCAGTTTTGATATTATCGGACATCTGGATTAATAAGGTAAAAAGATTAATAGAAAGAAGATTGTTTTTTATGCTTTCAAACAATTATGATGTAATTATTGCAGGTAGTGGTGTTGCAGGACTTTACTCCGCAATAAATCTTCCAAGTAACCTCCGTATTCTCCTTATTTCCAAGCGTGAATTAACTCTTTGCAATTCCGCTCTTGCTCAGGGGGGTATTGCAGGGGTATATAATTCTCCTCAGGACAATATTCAGCTTCATCAGAATGACACTCTTATAGCAGGCGGATTTAAAAACAATACCGAAACTGTACATATTCTTGTAAGTGAAGCTGCAAAAAATCTCGAAAAAATTATCGAACTCGGCGTTGACTTTGACAAAAATTCAGAGGGTGACTATCACCGCACACTTGAAGGCGGTCACTGCCGTCACAGAATCTTTCACCACAAGGATGCTACAGGTTTTGAAATCCTTACAAAGCTTCTGGCTACCGTTCAGCAACTCCCGAATGTAACTATCCTTGAGAATACTTTTTTAAGCAATATAAAGAAAACTTCAACGGGCTTTTCCGTAGACACTTTTTCTACAAGCGACTGCACTCAAAGACAAAGTTACAATTCACACTTCCTTATCCTCGGAACAGGCGGTATAGGCAGAGTTTACGAATACACAACAAATTCCGCTATTGCGACAGGTGACGGAATTACAATGGCTTACGAACTCGGTGCGAATATCAGACATTTAAGTTTCGTGCAATTCCACCCCACCGCTTTCAATAACAGGCACACAAGAGAATGTTTCCTTATTTCCGAAGCCGTAAGAGGCGAAGGTGCTTACCTGCTCAACTGCAAGGGCGAACGTTTCATGCACAATTACGATGACAGACTTGAACTTGCTCCGAGAGATGTTGTTTCACACGCAATTGTTCTTGAAAGCCGCAAGCTTAATTCAGAAGAATTTTATCTTGATATTTCCAGAAAAGACCCTGAATTTCTTAAAAACAGATTCCCGATGATTTACAAAAATCTGCTCGAACAAGGCTTCGATATGACTAAGGACAGAATACCTGTTTTCCCGTGTCAACATTACCTTATGGGCGGTATTGACGTTTCGGATATTGCGGAAACTTCAATTCCTGACCTCTATGCAGTCGGGGAATGCTCTCACACAGGCGTTCACGGAAATAACAGACTTGCAAGTAACTCTCTGCTTGAAGCTCTCGTTTTCTCAAGACGTGCCGCTGAAAACATTGCCGAAAAAGTCAACAGCGGAAATGTTCCCGGAAACTTTGAAAATTACGAGTTCTCTCACAATGAAAACGCTCCTGCAATTCCTCACGGTATCAGAACGGAAATCCGCCACATTATGCAGAAAAGTTACTTCGTTATCCCCGATAAAAAGTCACTGCCTGCAAACTTTGAACGTGTAAAGGAACTCAGAGATATGCTCCTTTCAAAAGAGTATCTCGTAAATTCCGACTACATCGAAGCTAAATCACTGGCAACAGTTGCGTATATTATTCTCAAGGAAGTCATCTAAATCTGAAAAATGAACGGAGAATTTGAACATGAATAAAATTGCGGTCGGAACTCTTGTCTGTGTCGTGAGTTGCAGTACAATGGCAACAATATTCCTGCTGTGTTACCTGCTTTTTTTCCCGTCACTGTTTCAGTCATATTCCGCCACAATAATAATTCTTCTGCTCCTTGTTATGTCAGCGGTCTATACAATGGCTGAAAAGTTCATTACAAAGAGAACTTCTCTGAAACCTTTTTCATTCTGTATGTCCTCGATGGTTTTCCCGATTCTCATATTTGCCGTGTCTTATTTTGTCCGTGAAGCCGACAGCCTTAACCGTTCGGTGAAGCTTTCATGCATTATACTGAGTTGCGGTCTGATAGCTGTCAGGCTTCTTCAGGCTGTATTTATGAAACTAAGGGACATACTATGATTTTTCACAAATTACGAAAGGAGTGCTACTTTCTTAAGTAGCGTAAAAATAAATGATATTACAGAAAAAATATGTTGACAGCATTATTGAAACCGCACTTGCGGAAGATATAAATTATGTAGATGTCACAACCGATTATCTTATCCCTGACGGCCACAAAAGCAAGGGTTACTATATCTCAAAGGACAACGGTATCCTTTGCGGTATAGAAATCGCAAAGAGAGTTTTTGAAATTGTCGGTGACGGCGTTGAAATGGAAATTCTCATGCATGACGGCGATGAAGTTAAAAAAGGCGACATTATCGCAAGATTCTACGGCGATACAAAAGTGCTTCTCAAAGGCGAAAGAACCGCACTTAATATTCTCCAGCACCTTTCGGGAATAGCTACCGCCACAAACAAATGTGTAAAACTTGTCGAAGGTACAAACGCACAGATTACCGACACCAGAAAAACACTTCCGGGACTCAGGGGATTACAGAAATACGCCGTTACAGTCGGAGGCGGAAAGAACCACCGCTTCAATCTCTCGGACGGTGCGATGCTTAAAGACAATCACATTGACGCATACGGCGGAATTGTTCCTGCCGTTACCGCACTTCGTGAAAAAATCGGTCACATGGTTAAGGTTGAAGTTGAAGTCCGTACATTTGAAGAACTTGAGCAGGCTCTCAGCGTGAACGCCGAAGTAATCATGCTTGACAATATGAGTTGCGAAGATATGAAAAAAGCCGTTGAAATCAATGCACACCGTGCTAAACTTGAAGCTTCCGGCAATGTCACTGCCGAAAATATCAGAAGTGTTGCGGAAACAGGCGTTGATATTATTTCGCTCGGTGCTTTGACGCATTCCGTAAAGTGTTTCGATATTTCAATGAGAATAGAAAAAGATTAATCAGGAGGTTTCCCATGTTCGTAAAAGACCTGCAGGAGAAAATTATAAAGCTTAAAAAGGAAAAAGATGTCTGTATTCTCGCTCACAGCTATCAGGCAAGAGAAATCACTGAAGTTGCCGATATTGTCGGAGATTCTTTCATGCTCAGCAAACTCGCCGCACAACAGCCCAATTCAACAATGCTTATGTGCGGAGTACACTTCATGGCTCAGACTGTA
Organism: uncultured Ruminococcus sp.; assembly: GCA_900551505.1. Lineage (GTDB taxonomy): Bacteria > Bacillota > Clostridia > Oscillospirales > Ruminococcaceae > UBA5884. The sequence continues at coordinate 3,600 of URWK01000127.1, forward strand.
AAGATGCTCTCACCAGAAAAAAAAGTTATCCTCGCAAATCCTATGGCAACTTGTCCGATGGCTGAACAGATTGATTTAAGTCTTGGTCAGGCTCTCAGAAAGAAATATCCCGAACACACAATAGTTGCTTACATAAACACCACCGCCGAACTTAAAACGGTTTGCGATGTATGTGTAACTTCTTCATCTGCCGTTGAGATTGTCCGCAAGATTGACAATGACAAAATCCTTTTCATTCCTGACTGCAACCTCGGAAATTACGTTAAACAGCAAGTTCCAGAAAAGCAAGTTGACCTCGTTCAGGGCGGTTGCCCTGTTCACGCTTCCGTAAGGGGCGATGAAGCCAGAAAAGCTAAGGAACTTCACCCGAACGCACTTCTTCTCGTACACCCCGAATGTGTTCCCGCTGTCGTTGAACAAGCTGATTATGTGGGGTCGACTTCCGGAATAATGAACTTTGCGAAAAAGTCCGATGCAAAGGAATTTATAATCGGAACAGAAATGAGTATTGCCGAACACCTTCAATACGAATGTCCTGACAAGTCTTTTTATGTGCTTTCAAAGAAAATTCTCTGCCCGAATATGAAGCTTACAACACTTGTCGATGTATATAATTCTCTCACCGGAAAAGGCGGAAAAGAAATTTTGCTTGATGACGAAACAATCAGAAAAGCAAGAGTTTGCATTGACGAAATGATAAGACTCGGATAATTTCCGGTATCTTTAAATTATGTGGGGGGGGGGGGGGGGGGGGGGGGGGGGGGGGGGGGGGGGGGGGGGCGGGCGCGGGGCGCTGGGGGGGGGGGGGGGGGGGGAAAAAAAAAAAAAAAAAAAAAAAAAGAAAAGAGGCCTGTGGGGGGCGGCGGTGGGGGGGGGGGGGGGGGGGGGGGGGGGGGGGGG
>URWK01000128.1 GCA_900551505.1 uncultured Ruminococcus sp.
TTCATACCTCAACACACTCATCTTCAATCACGCCTGCCAGAAGCTGTATACCTCTCGCAGTCAGTTTCGCTTCCATGTCTTCAAAGTTACTGTCTGCAAGACTTGAAGCGATATGTCCGTCAATCGTTCTGAGATGCAGATAACCGGCTTCGTGCAGGTAATTTATACTGTTTTCAATGTCGGACTTGTCTATGTTAAGAGCGTATCTTATATCCTTCAGCCGATTGAATTTTGTTTTCAGAATATTGACCGCCCTCAGCACAGAACCGTTATTCTCAACGAAGTTTCCGGCTGAAATTCGCTTGTTCAAGGTTTCCTTATCCATTATGCTCTCCTTTTATCTCCAGCAGGATATCCATTATCCTGTCAAGCTTTCTTCTGTTTTCGGTCTGCTCACGAAAAAAGTCCTCTTTCGTGATGTAATCCTCCTTTATTCTTACTATGTCACGCTTGGCAACATCAAGTTCGTCTATTGTGCGTTTCAGAAAAAACGTAATTATTCCTATTCCTGCACTCAGTGCAAGTTCAATAATTAAGTTCGCATTCAATTTTTCACCCCCCAAAAGAAAAGGTATGCTTTTTTCAAGCATACCTCAGATTTTGTGAATTGTAAAATAGAGTATTTTAGTAAAGTGTTTTACTAAATTATTTTGTTGTGTTTTTGTGCGAAACAATCAGTCTTATGTAGTTTTCCGACAGATTAAAACGCAGTGCAAGTGACCTGTAATTTTTGCCGTTAAAAAGCTTTCTGATTTCGTTATTGCGTCTGACTTTTAAAAGTGTGTCTGGTTTCTGAATGTAAATCGTACTTCCTCCGAACTGCTCGGAGAGCTTTCTGTAAGCTTCAATCCCAATGCATTCCGCAATTTCTTTCTGTTCTCCTTCAAGACTATCCACCGTTATTGTTTCCGCCATTTGCACCATTCCTTTCTGCTTTTCTTTTTTCCGTTTTCACATATCCTTTGAGAACCTCAATGAGTTTCTGCCCATTCTTTTTATCCACCCAAAGAAGCGGATTTTTTGGGCTTGACGTGATGCCCAGAGCCTTTGAAACAACTCCTGCCATACGTTGCTTTTTGGTCGCATTTGAAGGGGACAGCTTCATAAGTTCCGACATCAAGCCCCACGCATAACGTTGCTGACTATACGTTATCATACCACCTTCAGTGTCATCCGTCAACAGACTGTCAATTCGCCTGATAACTTCTCTGTATTCTTTCTTTGTCAGCTCTTTAACGGATTCCTTGCCTGATACAGAATAAACTATTAAATGTAAGTCATCGTCATGTCCCAGTTGACTATCTACAATACCTGCCTGACTCGCAAGACCGTAAAGTCTTTTTATTTCCTGTTTCGACAGCATTTTTATTACCTCCCGAAAACACCAAAGCCCGACCACCTAAAAAGGGGGGTCGGGTATGTTTTATGTAGTTAAATTTCCGTTGATTTCAGGCATTTCTTGCCTGAATATGTACATTTGTTGCAGATTCCAAGCTTTCTGCATCTGTCGATAGCCCTGTCGTTAGATTCCACAAATTCCTTAGTGGTTTTCATAAATTTGCAACCAACACAGTCCTTTACCGTAAGGGCTTTGCATATTTTTCCGTAGTCAAAATAACACTCTTTCATTCTGTTTCTCCTTTTGTTCTGACATTGACAGAACAATCAGCAAAAACGCTTGCCATATATCTTGCCTGCTTTGCAAGATTTTCAATATTTTCTGCTGCCGGTTCTGTTCCGGCGGCTTTAAGAAAATCATAGATTTCCTCAATAGATGCTCGTTTGAAAGTGTTTCCCTTAATCAATCCTATGACGCTGTCGGGCTGTGGTGCATACTGACCGGTAATCAATGTCGCAAGAACTTTTTTGCCGTCCGTTTTAAGTTTGTAGGTAGTTTCCGTTTCAACCATTTTGTCATAGGTTTCTCCGAAAAACCTTTTAAGCTGCTGTTCGTCTGTTGTGTTGAACAGTGCAACGTCTTTCCTGCAAGTCACTGTTGCACTGTTGCTTTTAGAACCGTAAAAGCAAACGGATTTTGAAAATTCTCCGTCATACAGTTCCTCCGCTCTGCTTTTTAAGATTTCTTCGAGTTTTTCCGTTTCATTGTCAAGGTTTTGTTTTAAGGCTTTTATTTCACTTAGCCTATCGACAATTCTTGTAATATTCATTTTAGCCTCCTGTTCTGACTGTTATAGAACAGCCACTTGAAACGTATGCAGTTTGCTGTGCAAGCTTTTCGAGTTTTTCAAAGCTTTCGCTTGACGGCTTGATTTCGTTGGCTATAAGGATTTCCACAATCTCATCAAAAGCCAACGCCTGAGCGTACAAGTAGGCGATATCGCTTGCCTCTTGTTCGCTTACACCAAAAGCGACAATGTTCTTGAAATCCGTGTCAAAGCTCTTACCCTTTATTTTCTTGGCAATGGCTTTTTTGACTTCTTCCGGCTGGTCGAGCAGTGCGACTACAGCCGCTGGCATTTCCGTCTGAAAATATTCTTTCGTAATCAGAGTCGAAAGAATTCTTTTCGCATTGGCACTGAGTTTATACTCTTCCTTTGCCTCTATCATATTTTCGTATGTCGCACCAAAGATTTCTTTCAGGACATTCTCATTTGCAGTGCCGAGAAGCTTAACCGTTTTTGTACGGGTTACTGTAACCCCGTTGCCTGCCGTGCCTTTGAAGTACACAGTCTTCGCCTCTTTTTTGTTCCAGACCTTTTCCGCCTCAGTCTGCAAGAACGCTGTAAGTGTTCTTTCTTCGTCCGTAAGGTTTTGTTTTACGGTTTTTATTTCCGCAAGGCGGTCAACCGCCTGTTCGATATCATTCTTCAATTTCTTCAACATCTCTTTTAATTCCGTTCTTAAACTCTCTCAGCAAATACTTCGACAATGTTTGTATTACTTCCGCATCGTCTTTTTTATGCTGTCCGCTACTATTCTGATTACTGCGACATTTGCTGTCGCAAGCTCATCAATAACGTCCGGCAAATATCCGTTCCAGACTATATCGCCGGTCTCTCCGTCTGCACGAATTGTAAGCATATACTTCACCTCCTTTCAAGGTTTGTACTTGATTTTTCACTTTTGGTGTGGTATAATAACCTTGTTATTAATGTTGAATTGGTGCTTGTGGTCGGCTTCCTCAAGCACCTTTTCTTTTCAAACAGCTTCACCGAGAAACTGCGTTTGCACGGCTTTGATATCCCGTGCCTTTACTTTTCCGCCACCCGTAATGCCCATTTCGGCAATTACGTTAAAAAGCTTTATGGCGGTTCTCAGGCTTTCTCTTTCCGCAATTTTCAGCAAAGTCCTAAGTGCGTCATCTTCTGTGTTCGGGAATATGTGTGAAACTTCGTCAATGGTGTATTCATTACTTACTTTTGGTCTCACGAATATCCTTGTGCGTATCTGGTCAAATTCAGTGCATTTCGCACCCATGACCATTTGATTGTAAATCTTATTGTTTCCTGCAAGAGGTATTCCGACTTTCGTTTTATCGTTCAGCTTACGGATTGCCTGCAAGGCTGAAAATGTAAGCTGGTCTGCTTCGTCAATGATGATAAGGCGGTTTGTGCCACTTAAATTGTCAATAAGGGTTTTCATGATACGACTTTTTGTGCCTGAAACCTGCTTGCCCATTGCCCCCGCTATCTCTGTGAGAATAGCCGTTGCCGATAAAGATTACACCGCTGTGGCTGATTGTGTAGTCGGGTATTGTTCTGACTTTTCTCTTAAATGCCGAAACCGAAGGAATATCAGGGAACTTCATTTTTGTCTTGTCATAGCACCACTGTATAGAGCGTTTCTGTAATGTCATGTACAGGGAATAAAAGAATTCCCATGCTTCTTCAGAAATACTGCAAGCCCCTTTGTTGTGTCCGCCTCTGCTGTCTACGAGTGCTTGTGTGCCACCTTCTGTGAGCCTTTCCTGCCAATAATAAAGTTGCCTTAAAGTAAGACTTTCGTCATTTTCAGAGTTAAATTGTTCAAGGAACTTTTCTGCCGACAGACCGGAGGCTTTAAAGTCCTGGACGACCTTAGCCTTATAGTCTGCTTCCTGAATTTGTGTCATTGAAAATTTGTCACTTAGTAATTCCTCTTCCGTTCCGGGGTTATTGTATCTGTCTTGTGCCTCCTGCGGGAGGCTCTCAAGGAGGATTTGAAGTTGCTTTCCGCCCCTGCCTGTACCGTCAATATATCTGCAAGTGTACTTGTTATTAAGTGCATTTTTCTGAACGCTTCTTTCGGAGACAGACAATAAACTTGCAGTTTCCTTCACTGTCAGCCACACTTTGTATCCTCCTCTTTCATACTGTCGGCTGCATTGTAACCTATTTTGAGTTCCATTCTAAAGCCTCCTTTAATATATTTTTCAGAGGCTTATGTTCTCGTTGTGTGCCTTGTTGCTACTGTTGTTCTCACCGGCACAACTGCTACCAAGCCTCTGAAAGTTAT
>URWK01000129.1 GCA_900551505.1 uncultured Ruminococcus sp.
ACCTCCTGCTTCGCAGGAGGTCGCCCCCGAAAACATCTCAGAAGTCTTCGCTGTTAAAGAATCCAACTCTTATATTTCCGTGTCCCTCGAAACCGAATACAATAAATTCCCTGTTCGTCTTCAGCAATTCTTTAAGTGCCGTTTCAATCCTGGTAAAGAACCATTCCGCAAAGCCCTTTTCAATTTTCGGATTGACGTTTCTGTCGTAAATTGCCCATGAATGTTCGTTACATTCCCTTTCAAGAAACGCACAGAAATTTGTAAGCCAAAGGTGATATGTCAACCCGTCAGCCTCCATATAATGTCTGATATAACTTCCCGAAACTACGATTGAACGGTTGTCCGGAAAAACTTTATAAGCTTCTTCCGGTATAATGCTTGTCTTCTGATTTTCTTCCATTTTTATCTTCCTCTCTGTAATTTATACTTTCAAAGGGTCTGTTTCCTTTTCTACTGACAGGAATGTGAACCCGTTCTTATCCGCATATTCTTGTGCCGTGCTTCCCTGATAGCCGTAAATTGTGAAGTCCTTGACTGCCTTTATTCCGTCTTCCGTGGTCACATACCCGAAAGCCATTTTACCGATTATGTTAACGCTCTTCGGAATAGTAATGCTTTTCAGTGAAGGGCAGTCAATAAATGCTCCTTCCTCAATTGTCATTATGAAGTCGCTGAATGTTACATTTTCAAGTGACCTGCAATTTCTGAATGCCAGAACTTCTATTTTTGAAAGGTTAACCGATGCTGTGAATTCTTTCAGTGATACACAATTTTCAAATGCACTTCTCTTTATTGTTGCTGTCGGTATAGGCAGTAATATCTTTTCAAGCGAACCGCAATTTCTGAAACAACATTCCGGAACTGTCTTTATGTACTGCGAAAGTGCTATTTCGGTAAGTGAATTACAGTTTTCAAATGCACCTGTACCGATTTCCGAAACGCTGTTAGGGATTTTCACGGTTTCAAGCGAACTGCAATTCTCAAACGCATAATTTCCTATAACCGTAACGCCGTTTTCAATATTTACCGATTCAAGCTTTCTGCATATCGCAAAGGCACTTTCTCCGATTGCCTTCACGCCTGACGGAACATTGATTTCCGAAAGATTTTCACAACACTCAAAGGCATTGTCAATTATAAATTCAAGGCTTAACGGCAACACCGCTTTTTCAAGAAAACGTGTATTCGCAAATGCTCTCGCTTCAATGAACACCACGCCTTGCGGAACTGTAAATTCCGTTTCCGTCTTTCCCTCCGGATACTTTATAAGGTGCTTTCTGTTGCGGTCAAAGAGTATTCCGTTATGAGAACTGAAATGCGTATTCTCGGAAGCCGTATTTATCGCTGTAAGTGATGAACAGCGTTCAAATGCCATGCTCTCAATTCTGGCAACGTACCTCGGAACAGTCACTTCAAGGAGATTTGAACAGTTGTAGAACGAACAACTTTCAATAACCATAACCGTTTGCGGAATGCTTACTTTCGTAAGGTGCGTACAGTTTGCAAAAGAACGTTCATCAATCGCCCTTACAACATATTTCGAGCCGTCCTTTTCCACATAAGAGTTTATAAAAATTTCTGAAGCTGAATTATTGCAGTCTGTAACTGTTGCATTGCCTTCCGAAATCCCATATCTAAGCTCTTTTTCTTCTACCTTGCCTTTAAGTTTCTGAGTATCGGCGAATATCGGCAGGAACGGAATATTGTTATTCTGGGCATATTCGTAAAGTGCCGTTCCCACAAATCCCGCTATTATAAAAAGCGGATTCAGGACAGGTGATGAAGTCCCGTCTGCTTTCCTTACAACATTATAACCAAATGACATTTCCCCTATTTCTTCAAGCAATGTATTTGACATAGCTACACCCTTGAGCATGGGACAGCCGAGAAATACCGCATTACCGATTGAAGTAACCGTTGACGGTATGCAGATTTCCTTTAAGTTCTCACAGAATGAAAATGCAAAACTTTTGATTTTCTGAGTGCCGTTTCTGATTACGACTTTTTCGAGCGAACGGCAGTCAAGGCAAAGTTTTTCTTCGATAATCTTCAAAGAGCGTGGAAGATAGAGTTCTTCAAGGCTTATGCAACCGTTAAAGCAACTTTCTCCGATTGTGCTTACACTGTTAGGAATGTGAAGTCTTTCAAGAGCTTCACAGCCGTCAAATACCGACTGACCTATACAGGCGAGGTTTTCGGGCAAATCCACTACTTTCAGACTACGGCATTTCGCAAAGCAGCCGTCATCAATAGCGGTAAGCGAACGTGAAAGCGTTACATTTTCGAGGTGTTCGCAGAATCTGAAAACATCTTTTCCCATACTTCTTACAGTATCCGGAATTGTCACGGAAGTAAGCAGGAAGTGCATTGCGAAGGCTTCGTCTGCAATGACTGAAACGGGGTACTTGTCTATGGCAGGCGGAATATTTACACTTCTGGCATTATAATCGCAGTCCACAATAACCGCTTCATTGTCGGAAACCTTGTAGAAGAAATTCGAGAATTTTTTTATTTCCTCCTTGTCCTGCTGTTCTTCACGGAGATATACGAACATAAGTTCATTTTCATCCGCATAAGCTTTTGCAACACTTTCAGGACTTCCTACTATTGTAAAGTCGGGAATGGTTGTAAATTCAGCCGGGTTCTGCTGAGTCTGTCTGTAGCCGAAAGCCATTTCGCCGATATTCTCAAGCGATTTCGGGATTACGGCAAGTTTTATTTTACGGCAATTCATAAACGCCCAGTTTCCCGCTTCTTCAAGGTTTTTCGGAATATTAACGTTTTCCAGTCTTACACAGTCACAGAATGCTTTTTCTCCTATTGAAACTATTGTGTCGGGAAGATTTATATTTACAAGGTTCTTACAGTTGTTAAATGCAAGTCTCCCTATAGAGTGAAGCGGTGAAAGTATTTCGACTTTTTCAAGTGAAACACATTCGGTAAATACGAAGTCTTCAAGTTCCGTCACCTGCTCCGGAACGGTTACGGACATGAGATTACTGCAACTCTGAAATGCATTGCTTCCGATTGAAACGAGTGTAGACGGCAAATTGATTTCTTTAAGGCTGTGGCATCTTGCGAAAGCACTGTCTGCAATTTCTTCCACGCCCTCTTTTATGTCCACATATTCCAGAGCATCACAGTCCCCGAAAGCTTCTCTTCCTATTCTCCTTATAGTGTCGGGAAGTGTTATCTTTTTAAGTCGGTCACGCAGGCAAAACGCATGATTCCCGATTTCCGTAACGGGCAATTTACCCATCACCGGCGGTATTTCGATTTCGGTAAGCGAAAATGCACAACTTATTATACGGATTTCATTGTTTTCGGTAACTTGATAAGATATTTTTGTATCAGGCATCAGGCTTAATCCTCCTTTTTCTGATTATCGCTGAACAATCAAATTAATTATACAATATAACACACCTAAAATCAACACAAAAACAGAAAATATAAATAATATTTCTCGGAAATACTAAGAAACAATAAACACCACCATAAATTTCTGAAAAGTCCTTTCGGTGATAAAAGAATGTTAGCCGTGTGTTAATTATGTATACATATTTTTAAGGTATTATATAATTAAGCTTCAAGAGATATATAAATGAAGTAAAATTTAATTCAGCGGTTAATAAATTCCGCACTCTCTTTGTACATACACTTGTACATCGAGCAGACTAAAGGAGACGGTTATATGAAAAAATTCAAATTAATGCTCGCAGGACTTCTCGCAGTTGCTACTATATCAAGTGTTTCAGTTTCAGCAGAAGAAGTAGAATTTGAAGAAACAGGCAATAATCAGGAAATCGTAGTTCTTGCCGGTGAAGAAAACGGCGATGAAACCACAACCACCACGGAAGAAACCACTACTACAGAAGAAACTACTACAGAAGAAACTACTACAGAAGAAACAGAAGTTGATGCAACAGATGAAACTACAGTTTCTGTTACTGAAGAATCTACAACTACCGAAACTACCGAAACTACTGTTGAAACAGATGCTACCACAACTACTACGGAAACTTCTGCCACAAGCGGTACTACTGTTACCACAACAACAGCAAAAACTACTACTGCGAAAACTACCACACCGGCTACAACCACTACTGTAAAGAAAACAGTTACTTCCCCTAAGACAGGTGATAATGTCCCTGTAGCAGGTCTTGCAATGCTCCTCGCAACAGCAGGAATTACAGCAGTCGCAAGTAAAAAATACAACAAATAATCTCGTATGATATAATTACTATGAGCAGTCGCAAAGACTGCTCTTTTTTTATTTTACCGCATTTATGTTCCGGGGGGGGGGGGGGGGGGGGGGGGGGGGGGGGGGGCGGGCGGCGGGGGGGGGGGCGGGGGGGGGGGGAGGGGGGGAAGAAGAAAAAAAAAAAAAAAAAAATAAAAAAAAAAAATGATTGAAAATTAGACTAAAAAAATAAATTTCAAAAATAAAGAAA
>URWK01000130.1 GCA_900551505.1 uncultured Ruminococcus sp.
AATGCTTGCCGAGCATCTTGAAGCGGTTCACGGCGTCGGACCGCATACTATAAGCGTTCCGAGAATAAGACCGGCAGACGATATTGACACACAGGATTTCTCAAATGCTATTTCAGATGAGATATTCCAGAAAATTGTTGCAGTTCTCAGAATAGCAGTGCCTTATACGGGAATGATTGTTTCAACAAGAGAATCAAAGGCTACAAGGGCAAAGGTTCTTGAACTCGGAATTTCACAGATTTCAGGCGGTTCAAAAACCAGTGTAGGCGGTTACTATGAGCCGGAAGACGAAGAAGACAATTCCGCACAGTTTGATGTAAATGATACCAGAACTCTTGCACAAGTCGTTAAGTGGCTTATGGACTTAGGATATATCCCAAGTTTCTGTACCGCTTGCTACAGAGAGGGAAGAACAGGCGACCGTTTCATGTCACTTGCGAAGACCGGAAATATTTCAAACTGCTGTACACCGAATGCAATGCTTACACTTGCGGAATATGCACTTGACTACGGCGATGAAGACTTCAAAAACAGTGCTTTCAAGGTAATTGCCAAAGAAAGAGAAACTATTACGAACCCTAAAGTTGTTCAGAAATTCGATGAATATATGGAACTTCTTAAACAAGGACAGAGAGATTTCAGATTTTGATTAATAAAACACGCCCCCTTAATCTCAGAAGATTAAGGGGGCGTGTTATTTGTCAGTCTGTATTAAGTATATCTTTTAATATATCTTCGTAATCTTTTGAATATTTGTCACGGACAGCAGACAAGACGTTTTTGAAATATTCTGATTCCTGCTCAGAAAGTTCTGTGATATGACAACCTGCATTTTCAGCTTTTTTCAATGCTTCAACTTCATATTCGTTCCAGTATTCAATTTCTTTTTCCGTTGCTTCAACGGCACATTCCTTTATAAGTTCTCTTTGAGATACCGACAGTCCTTCAAAGGTTTTTGCGGACATTATGAGCAACTCGGGAATATACATATGATTGTCTGTCACATAGTACTTTGCAACATTATAGTGATTTGTTTAAACGTATGAAGGAATATTGTTTTCCGCACCGTCAATTTCACCTGTTACAAAGGCTGAGTAAACCTTGCCGTAAGAGAGCGGAACGGGTTCAGCTCCTAAAGCTTTAACTATATCCTGAACAACCTGAGAATTTTCCTGAGTTCTGATTTTAAGACCTTTCAAATCGTCAATGCTTTTTATTTCCGAGGAAAAGTAAAAGCTTCGACTTCCTGCGGTAAACCATGTAAGCCCTGAAATACCATGTTCATAGAGAGTAGCCGAATTTAAAAGTGCATTGCCGGTTTCACCCCGGAGGACTTTCCACATATGTTCTTCATCACGGAATATATACGGCAATGACAGAACATTAAGTGACGGGTCATATTTCGTAAGCCCTGAAATTGAAGTACGCACAAAGTCAATTCCGCCAAGTTCAAGTTGTTCGATTGTGGAAACTTCATCGCCGAGTGCTTCCTCAAAGTGGCAGATAACTTTTATAGTTCCGTTGCTTTTCTCCTCTACAAGTTCCGCAAAGTCCGCACAAGCTCTTGAAGTAGGGTAATCCTGCTTCTGTGCGTCCGCAAGCCTGAGAATTAATGCATTATTACTGTTTCCGTTCTGCTGACAGCTACACAACATTGCAGTAAGTATTACGAGTGTGAGCAGGACAGAAAATATTTTTCCGATTCTTTTCATAATTTTCCCTCATAATCAGTTTAAGTTTTTGCTTTCATGTTTTGCTGAACCGAAAAATCAGATTTGGGATTTTCGGTTTCAAACTTCACGGTATTATCTGAAATCATGAAATTATTTTTTGTACTTTCCTTTACCTTATACAAAACAGTGTCTGCATCGAGATAAAATGCCTTCACGGTAGAATATGATGAGGATATACATACACCAATACTTACAGAAAGGTGTAATTCCTGACCGTTATATATAAAAGGTCTGTTCATCTTGGTCTTTATATTGTGTGCGACATCTTCAACTTCTTCTCTTTTGGCAACGTCAGTCATGAAGCCTACAAATTCATCTCCGCCCCATCTTGCAGAAAAGCCGTTTCTGCTAAATTCTTCTTTAAGGACGTTTGCGAGCAATTTCAATACCTCATCTCCGCCGTCATGTCCGAAAGTGTCATTAACTCTCTTGAAGTAGTCCATGTCTACTATAAAAAATGCATAAGTATGACCGAAAAATCTTTCTGTATATTCTTCAACACGTCTTTCAAAACCGCTTCTGTTGAGAATACCCGTAAGCCCGTCATGGCTTGAAGTTTCCGTGAGAATTTCATTAAGCATCTGTTCACGCTGTAATTCAACGGCTATTTTCTGGTTCTTCTGTTGTTCATAGAGCAGGCTCTGCGTGATTTCAAGATTTCTGTTAGTAGTTTCGAGCATATTGCGAAGACTGCGTTTCATGCCGTTGAAGTTACTGATAAGCATAGCCACTTCATAAGCATAGCCGTTATTGCTTATATCCTTGTCGCTGAAAGTACCTTTTGAAATTGTTACGGATTCTTCCGATAAATCCTTGATAGGGAAGACAACATTGTTTATAAGTCTTTTTCGTGTTCTGACCATTGCAACAATAAAAATCACAAGAATTACTATTATCAGCGACTTGAAGAATGTTATTTCTTTCTGTACGTTTTCATAATATTGCTGACCGTATGAAAATCTCATATAGAGAAGTTCATCAACATATTTTACAATAAAATTTGCGTAATTAGTGAAATTCTTATAGTATTCATAAGACCCTCCTTCCGTATCCTGAGTTTCAAGCAGATGGTTCAGTCTTTCCGAATAAGTTTCATAGCTATTGGTTATCGCTCTTATTAAAGGTTGCTGTTCTTCGGTAGTTCTGTTACTTTTGAGTTGTGCGGAAAGCTCCGAACATATCTCCTTAAGTTCGCCGTCAAGTTCTTCATATTCCTGCAAATACAAGTTGTCATTGTTCACATAATAGTTTTCTACAGCAGTGTTAAGCTTTGAAAATTCATCACGAAAATTATTCAGTTCATAATATGAATTTGAATAATAATCGAATACCTGAAAATAGGTATTGAATCCATAGAAGAAAACCCCTGAAAGAATAAAAGAAATCACCATTATCAGCGTAAAGGCAAGGTTTATTCTGTGTGCCAGTGTACTGGCTTCGGAATTTTTTCTTTCTTTCAGTATGCTTTCCTTTTTCTTTTCCTTCACTGTGTCACGTCCTTTACATATAAAAATAATCTGTTACTTCAATTATACATTATAATAGAAACTTAATCAATATTATATTTACAAAAAAATTGCCCCAAGCCGATATTGCATAGATGTATGTGATGTGGTATAATAAAAAAGATACAGAAAGAGATGAGGGAAGATAATGGTATATGTTATGTCTGACATTCACGGACAGTATAAAATGTATTCAGACATCATGGAACAGATACAGATTTCTGATAATGATAAATTTTATATTCTCGGAGATGCAATTGACAGAGGAAATTACGGTATAGAAATACTCTGCGATATAATGAGCAGGAAAAACGTCATATATATAATGGGAAATCATGATGTAATGTTTCTGGACGTGCTTGAAGCTTATGGGATAGAGAATAGGGGAGAGGAAGAAGACCCTGTTGTAAAGATATGGTTCTTAAACGGAGGAGCTCCTACATATGAAGCATTTCTGAAGTTGAGTATGTCAAAAAGACTGGAAATTTTCAAATTCCTGAAGAATTGTCCCTATTTCGCCGAAGAAACGGTTGACGGAAGATTATTTCGTCTGAGCCACAGCTATTACGATTTTGACACTATTGACGAAAACGACAGAATTAGAAAAGATAATAATACCTGGCACAGGATAACGAAAGGTTCAAGTTATTTGATTGACAGGGGAATTGTTATTTTCGGACATACTTGTGTAAGCCAATATCACTATAATTACACTCCTTATTTTGAAATTGACGGAATAGATGCCTTGTGGTCGGAGATGTTTCTGAGAAATCCTAAGCCGAAAAAAGGCTTTATCGGAATCGACACGGGTTGTGCAATACTCGGAGATGAAGAAGGACGTAAATATTTCAGTTCCGCAGTGGCAGGAATGGGTATAGGTCTTGGAATGGTCACGGTTGTCGGACAGTGCATCGGTGCCGGACGCAAGGACGAAGCGAAGCGCTACATACTCAAGCTCACATGGTACGGCGAAGTCTCAATCATCATATCCTGTGTTCTTCTCTACCTTGCATGTGACCTTATAACAACTCTCGGAGGAATGGAGCCGGAGGCTGCCTCTGTCGGTCTGACCGAGGAGCAGTGCAAGGCTAAGGGCATCGACTACAAGGTGGGCAAGTTCCCGCTGGTGGCCAACGGCAAGTCCCTCATTATCAATGGCGGCGAGGGTCTGG
>URWK01000131.1 GCA_900551505.1 uncultured Ruminococcus sp.
TTATTTTTTATTTTATTTTTTTTTTTTTTTTGTTGTTTGTGTGGGTGGCGCGGCTCTCCCCCCCCCCCCCCCCCCCCCCCCCCCCCCCCCCCCCCCCCCCCCCCCCCCCCCCCCCCCCCATTCTTCCCACATACACAACCTCAAATAAAAAAACCTTTCTCCACTCGAAGAACGGAGAAAGGTTTTTTATTATAATGAATTAAAATGAATGAAAACTGAAATTAATATGCAATACCCTGCCAGAGCATAGCGTCAGCAACCTTGAGGAAACCTGCAATGTTAGCACCTGCCATGTAGTTGCCTTCCATACCGTATTCCTTAGCTGCACTGTCGCAAGCCTTGAAGATTGAAATCATGATGTTGTGAAGCTTAGCATCAACTTCTTCAAATGTCCAAGGAAGTCTTTCGCTGTTCTGTGTCATTTCGAGACCTGATGTAGCAACACCGCCGGCATTTGCAGCCTTTGCAGGACCATAAAGAATACCGTTTGCGAGGTATGTGTTGATAGCTTCAGGAGTTGAAGGCATATTTGCACCTTCAGAAACACACCAGCAACCATTCTTAACGAGGATTTCAGCACTTTCGCCGTTAATTTCGTTCTGAGTAGCACATGGGAGAGCGATATCACACTTGATTGTCCAGATACCCTTGCAACCTTCTGTGTAAGTAGCACCTTCAACACGCTTAGCATATTCGGAAATTCTTGCTCTTTCAACTTCCTTAATCTGCTTAACAACGTCAACCTTGATGCCGTTAGGGTCATAAACATAGCCGTTTGAGTCAGAAACAGCAACAACCTTAGCACCGTACTGCTGAGCCTTTTCTGTAGCGTAGATAGCAACGTTACCAGAACCTGAAACAACTACTGTTTTGCCTTCAAATGACTTGCCGTTAGCCTTGAGCATTTCATTTGTGAAGTAGCAAAGACCGTAACCTGTAGCTTCTGTTCTTGCGAGAGAACCGCCGTATGAAAGACCCTTACCTGTGAGAACACCTGTAAATTCATTTCTGAGTCTCTTGTACTGACCGAAGAGGAAGCCGATTTCACGACCGCCAACACCGATGTCACCGGCAGGAACGTCAGTATCAGCACCAATGTGCTTTGAAAGTTCAGTCATGAAGCTCTGACAGAAACGCATGATTTCAGCGTCTGACTTGCCCTTAGGGTCGAAGTCTGAACCACCTTTACCACCGCCCATAGGGAGTGTTGTAAGGCTGTTCTTGAAAATCTGTTCAAATCCGAGGAACTTGATAACAGAAGCTGTTACAGATGGGTGAAGTCTGAGACCGCCCTTGTAAGGTCCGATAGCAGAGTTGAACTGAACTCTGTAACCACGGTTAACCTGAACCTTGCCGTTGTCGTCAACCCAGGCAACTCTGAACTGAATCATTCTTTCAGGTTCAACAATTCTTTCGAGGATACCTGCATCAACAATGTCCTGTCTCTTTTCAATAACTGGTTCGAGAGTTTCGAGAACTTCTCTTACAGCCTGAAGAAATTCTTCTTCGCCTTTGTTTCTCTGAGCTACCTTGTCGTAAACTCCCTGAAGATATGCACTTTTGAATGCCATGATAAAAAACCTCCAATAAAATTTTGAAAAATCGGACTGTTCCCAAAGTCAGATAAGGGATTTCCTGAAAACCCGGTAAGGCTCACAGGCTTTAACTCCGACAAGTCCATGCCGTATAGTTGCAATTCATTCCTTTCTATGTGTACGGAATGAATGTATTTTTTGGAATAAGGCACAGGGAAATCACCGGATTTCCGATGCCCTTAATATGTTTAATATTATACACCATAAAATCTGAAAATGCAAGTGTTTTTATAAAAAAATTCATTTGAGAGTGAAATTGCAGAGAGAAAAATAATAAAACGGGATAAAATGAAGTGGCGAAAGGGGAATGTTTCAAAAATATACTTTTTATTATTAATAAATATACTATAATTTTTTGGATTTTTAAGTATGGAAATAGAATTAACGTGAAAACAATAACATTGGAAATAATAATATTAAATTGTGCAAGAAATTTTTTTGAGTGAATACAATCTGAAAAATCTGACAACAATGATTTCAAGGAAAAATGTGAATCAGGAGGGCAGATTATGAATAAAGCAATGATAATATGCGGAGCAGATACAAAGGAATTAAGACCGCTGAGTTTTTCGGGGCAGAAGTCATTAATAAAACTGCTTGGGAAACCTGTAATCGAATATGTAATGGAGTTTCTGTGGGCTAACGGGTTTGATGCTGTGGGACTGAATGCGGTTTACAGAAAGAAGCAGATTGAAGAATATGCAGAAACTTTGAAATTAAATGCAGAAGTTACGAACGATTATTCAGACTGTGAAGTGGTGGTTAAATCAACAGTGGTCTGTGATTTTGACCTTACGGAAGCAATCCGATTTCATAACCTTATGAAGTCAGACCTTACAGTGATAGGGAAAATTTCGGATTCGGTAAGAAATTCAGATATTTTCAGATGTGACGGAAATAGCAGGATTACAGAGTACACAAGCGGAGCAAATACAGTAACGGACGGATTGACGGACTGCGGAATATACTTGATTTCTGAGAGAATGGCTGAGAGAATAAACAATATCGAAAGTTCTCCCGGAATGACCATAAAAGAATTGCTTAACGAGAACTTCAACATATACGGTTATGAAATGCATGGAAGTCATATTGAAATAAAAGATATTGAAACATATATGAAAGCTTGCAGGAAGATACTTGACGGAAATATAAGCGTTCAGCCGTTGGGGCATCGTTCGCTTGACGGAATGATTTCGGCGGAGGTCAGAAAGTATGACGGTGTAAAGATTACACCGCCTGTATATATAGGCAGGAATGTGATGATTGCGAAAGGCAGTGAAATTGAAGCTTATACAGTGCTTGGGGATAATGTTTCAGTGGGCAGGAATTGCAGGATTGCGGACAGCGTAATTATGGAAGGAGTTTATTCGGGTGAGTATACGAGAATTGAAAATTCCTTCATAGGTGAGAATACAAGGCTTTTGCATGGTTCAAGTATCAGAAATAACAGCATTATAGGGAAAAATTGTGTGATAGGTGAAGGAGCGGTTCTTGAAGAAAATTCTTATGTAAAGAGCAACAGGAGAATTGAGAACGGAAAAACCGTGTGCGGAGAAGTAAAAGATATGTGCGGAGAGCCGTTGATAATAGATGATAGTGAAATTTGCGGGGAAACGAATGCCGAAATTACACCGTCAGCGATGGCTTTTACAGGCGAATGTTTAGCGGTCATGGGGAAAAGAATAGTTGTGGGATATTGCGGAAATGACAATTCTTCAAAAGCCTTAGCGTATTCATTTATGGCAGGTGCAACATCAGGGGGAGCGGAAATTTTCGATATAGGAGAAGCTTCGGAAACTCATATAAGATATGTAATGAATGAAACCGTTGCGGATTATGGAATGTTTATCCGTGCAGATACATTTACGAGGGCAAGAATTTTTTCTAAATACGGACTTGAATTGTCGGAAACAGAGGAGAACAAATTTAAGAACCTGATGAGAAGAAGGAATGTGCAGAGAGTTTCGGGGATTAATTTCGGTGAAATTTGCGACACAAGCCAGCTGAAAATACTTTGTGAGAAGAAACTTGAAGCACTTGAGCAGGATAAAATAAACATAAGGATTAACACAACAAACAAGTCCCTGAAAAAACTGTGCGAGAAGGTTTTGCCTGACTTCGACTACAGGAACATTGACAAGAAAGAAATAATTTTTCAGATAAGCAGTGACGGAAGAAGTCTTTCAGCATTTACGGAAGAATACGAATTTGTGCCGAAAGAGAAATTACAACTTGTGTGTTGCAGGGATATGCTTGAAAGAGGCGAAAAAGTAATAATTCCCTACGGATTTTCTTCGGTGGCGGACAGAATAGCGGAAAGTCTTGGGAAAGAGGTAATCCGTTTTCATCATTCTGAAAAATTATCGGACAGCGAGAAGAAAATTATCGGGGAAAGTCCGATTGTTGCAGATGCAATAACGCTGATGATTGCAATACTTGGGATAATGAAAAGAAAGAACAGAAGTTTAAGCGGACTTGTGAAGGAAATTCCGGAATATACATCGGCTGAAAGGTTTGTACCTGCTTACAGTTCAGCTTCAAGGATAATGCGAAAATTCTGTAGCGGGGAAAAGGGGACTATCAGAAATGACAGCGATTGCAGGATTTTGATTAAGCCCCGTGGCTCAGGCTTCATGCTCTATGCGGAAAGCTTTAAATCTGAAACGGCATCGGAAATGTGCGGATTTTACGAAAGAGAGATAGAAAAAATGTAATTTCAGTGGTACGGAAAGTGCCGGGCGCCCCCCCCCAAAAAA
>URWK01000132.1 GCA_900551505.1 uncultured Ruminococcus sp.
TTTGTTTTTCTTGTCTGCGTTTGTTTTTTGGGCGCCTAAAAACAAAACATAACTATTTTGTCCCCCCCCCCAAAAAAAAAAAAAAAATTTGGGGGGCGCCCCGTAAATCCGGGGGCCCGCCCCAGATATTTACCTTTACTCCGGAGTATCGATGCGGATTTCTCTGTGCGGAACAGGTGTTGAAAAGACTATTTGAGTAGATGTACTTCCAAAGTGCTGAAGCTTCCCGATAAATGAGTCAAGTTCCTGCGTACTTGGGAAAGCAACCTTAATCAGCATGGAGTAAACTCCCGTAACGCAATTGCACTCAAGCACATTCGGACACTCATTTATGAACGGGTAAAATTCTGCCTTCTGGCTCGGCGACATTTCAAGGTTGATGAATGCCGTAATGTGATAACCGAGTTTCTGGCGGTCAACAACAGTATTATATCGCAGAATAATCCCCTGTTTCTCAAGTTTATCTATCCTTGAAGAAACCGCAGGTGCTGAAAGGAAGACTTTTGAGGCAAGATATTTTAAAGGGTATCTGGCATTTTCCTGCAAAAGTGTTATCAGCATAGTATCTATTTTATCCATAGCAAAACCTCCACAAAATTATTTAATAAAAAAAAGGACGTGCCGACTTAAACCGACACGCCCCATTGCGTTAACTTTATTATAGTATTTTTTTTTGTACATTTCACCGATTAAATACGAAATTTTTATGTACCGCTTAATTTTTTTAAGTTTCAATCGTCATCTTCATCATCATCCGGTTGTGGTGACGGAGCAGGGTCAGGAATATCCTGAATATTCCTCTGCTGAGCTGAACCGCCCGATGCAAGTGCTGAAAACTGCTGTTTGGTACTGCGTACTTCTTTTAGATTGTCAATAAGATACTGTTCTGTCTGCGTAAGGATATTCGCAACATAGGTATTTCCAGCTGTCTTTATATCCTTTGAACGTGACTGAGCTTGTGTAAGGACTTCAATAGCCTTTTCCTTTGCCTGCTTCACGATTTCGCTGTTTGCCACAAGCATTTTTGCCTTTTCTTCGGCAGTTCTTATAATGGACTCGCCCTTAATTTCCGCTTCTCTGATAATTTTTTCGGTTTCGGCATCGACAACTTTCGCTCTCTGGATTTCCTGAGGAATGTTAAGTCTTATATCGTCAATCAATGCTCTGAGATTTTCACAGTCAATCAGTATTCTGTGACCGGTGAGCGGGACAACAGGTGATTTGTTTACAAGTTCGTCCATTTCTTCAAGTATTTCATCTATATTCAAAGCTTTATCTCTCCTTTACAAGTCTGTTCTGAATGTCTTCAAGAATACACGGTGGCACAAAATGGCTTATATCTCCGCCGAAACTTGCAATCTGTTTCACAACGCTGGAACTGAGATACATATTTTCAGCCGAGGTCGTAAGAAAAACTGTTTCCGCATCGCTGTAAAGTTTCTTGTTCGCCAAAGCCATTTGAAATTCATATTCAAAGTCGCTTACGGCACGAAGTCCCTTGACTATCGCAATCGCACCCGTTTCACGCACATAGTCGGCAAGCAGTCCTTCAAGAATATCAGTGACCACATTGTCAAGATGTGATGTAACCCTTTCAATCATCTGCATTCTTTCAATAGGTGTAAAACTCGGATTTTTTGACGGATTGGAGGAAACAAGAACTATAACTTTGTCAAACAAACGTGATGCTCTGTTGAAAATATCCAGATGTCCAAGCGTTACCGGGTCGAAACTTCCCGGACATACGGCAATTCTTCTCATGCTTCTTCCTCCGTTTCGTCATCTCTGAAGTAAAGGCTTACGGAAATCTTCCCGTAGCGGTATACTTTCTTCAAGCGGAGTTTCCCGAATTTCTCGGGCAATACTAATTCTTTTTCATGCTCACAGATTACCTTACCGCCATCGTTTATCTTTTCCGCAAGCAGTGGCATAGCCTTTTCAATCAATCCGTTTCTGTACGGCGGGTCAAGAAACGCTATATCAAAATCTTTTGAAGTGGACTTCAGAAAGTCGATACTGTCCATTGTCGCAACGTTTGCCTCTTTCAACATTCCTGTCATTTTAAGGTTTTCATAGACCACATCGCAAGATGCTTTAGCCTTGTCGACAAACATGACGTGACCCGCTCCCCTGCTGAGTGCTTCAATACCGAGTTGTCCTGAACCTGCGAACAAGTCGAGGACTTTTGCACCTTCTATTTCAAACTGAATAGCAGAAAAAATTGCCTCTTTTACTTTATCGGTAGTAGGGCGGACATCATTTCCTTCAAGCGATTTCAGTTTTCTTCCTCTGGCTTTTCCTGTAATAACTCTCATAATAAAAACTTCTCCTGTTTATTTTTCAATAGAGATTGCAGTGCCTGACACAATTCACTCTTTGCTTATCAAAGGGAATTGCAGACTTTATAATAAAATTCTCAATTATTTTTATTATACAACTTTTTTATCTTCTTGTCTATATAATCACGAAAAAATTTCTCAACTCATTCCCCCGGATTTTTCAAAGCTGTCAGCCTTTAAGCATCTTCTGCGTGCGTTTCTTTCTGTGATATGAGATTGCAAAACGGTGTACTTCGTCCTGAATTTCCGTGACAAGTCTGAAAGCTTCCCCGCTTAACATAATTTCGCCGTCATCGGAAGTTATAGCTCTTGTTCTGTGCTTGCTGTCCTTTACCATGCCGAACACTTTTATTTTAACGCCTGTCAGGTCAAACAGTTGCTTGACTGCGTGAAGTTGCTGTGTTCCGCCGTCAAGCAGAACCAAATCCGGGACTTCTCCGAATTTCTTATCATCAAGTCGTTTTATACGTCTTTCAAGCACCTGCTTCATGCTTTCAACATCGTTCTGAACAATCATATCTTTAAGCTCAAATCTGCGGTAATTCGATTTAAGCGGTTTGCCGTCTTTGAAAACCACCATTCCCGCAACAATATTCGTTGAACCGAGATTTGAAATGTCATAAGCTTCTATATATCGTGGAGGCTCTGAAAGTCCGAGAATGTTCCCGAGTGCTTCAACTGCTATCATAGCTTTTGAATTTCCGTATTTAAGGCTTATATATTCCATGGCATTTTGTTTAGCCATCTCAATCAGTTTAGCACCTGTTTTTCTGTTGCCTGTAACTGCCACAATTTTCACCCTGTGACCTGCTCTTTCGGAAATCAGTTTTTCTATTTCTTCACGGGATTCCGTTTCCGATTCAATGTATATCTTTTCTGGAAAATCATTCGTTTCCGTATACCTCAGCATAAGAAAATCTTCAAGCATATTTTCAAGGGTGTCGCTTTCGCCTAAGAAGTAAGTTGCCTTATCAACAATTCTTCCGTCCCTGTAGACAATTACCGCAACACACGCATATTCATTCGTGACCGCAAGCCCGATTACATCACTGTTTTTCATTTCGTCCGCAAAAATTTTCTGATGTTCGGCGGTTTTCTTTATTGCGGTTATTCTGTCCCTTAATACCTTTGCATATTCAAAATTCAGTTCTTCCGAAGCCTTTTCCATCTCTGCTTCAAGTCGCTTAACGGTTTCTTTTCCGCCGGTCTTTATGTGCCTTACGGCTTCATTTACAGTATTCCTGTAATCCTCCTCCGAAATCTGTCCCGTACAAAGTCCCATACAACGCCCTATGTGATAATTAAGGCAAGGTCGGGATTTTTTGAAGTCACGAGGAAAAACTTTCTTGCAGGTCGGCAATCCGAAAATCGCATTTGTTTCGTCAACCGTTTGTCTTACTATGAAGTGGCTCATGTAAGGTCCGAGGAAATTCCCTGCGGTATCGTTTCGCATTTCTGCTGTAATTCTCGGAAACCTTTCATCAGATATTTTTATATATGAATACCCCTTGTCATCTCTCAGCAAGATATTATATTTCGGCTTCCTGAGTTTAATCATATTGCACTCAAGCACCAGGGCTTCATATTCCGAACCTGTAACCGTAAAATCATAGTCTTCTACATTCTCAACCATTTTCGCAACTTTCGGAGTATGGTTTGCGTTTTCTCTGAAATAGCTTGATACTCTGTTTCTGAGGTTTTTAGCCTTGCCTATATATATCACCGAACCTTTTTTGTCTTTCATGAAGTACACACCCGGTTTCTCTGTAAGACAAGCTGTTTTTTCTCTCAGATACGGCAATCTCTCATTCATTTTATTTCTCTCCTTCCTGAAAAAAGGTATTCGCTTCGCTCATTCTATCTTAAAAACCACCCGAAAGCTTTCGGGTGGTTTTTTCGGGGGGGGGGGGGGCCCCCGCCCCCCCCGGGGCCCCCCCCCCCCCCGCGGGGGGGCAAAAAGGGTGGGGTGAGAGGGGAAGTTGTTTTTTTAATGTGTTGATCTCGCCC
>URWK01000133.1 GCA_900551505.1 uncultured Ruminococcus sp.
CCCCCCGCCGCTGGGGGCTCGCCCCCCCCCGAATATTCCGATTTGGTTACAGTAAAGCTACATAAGCCCGAAAAGGCTTGATTTATTGTTGTAAAAATGCTATAATAGAAAATGCACAATTAGCGTTTATTCTACAGATTGGCAAAATGTAAAATTTGAAAAGACATATGAAAAATAGTAAGTTCAGGAGTAAAAATAATGATTAAAAGCATGACAGGTTACGGACGTGAACAAGCCGTTGTAAACAACAGGGATATTCTTGTGGAAATCCGTTCCGTAAATCACAGGTATTATGAATTTTCATCAAGAATCCCTCGTATGTACGGATACCTTGATGAAAAGCTCAAAACTTTTCTGAAAGACGGTATTTCAAGGGGCAAGGTTGAAGCATCCGTAACTATCACAAACCTTAAAGATACAGAAGCTCTGATTGAAGTAAACAAATCCGTTGCAAAAGGATATATCGAAGCGTTATATCAGGCAAATGACGAACTTGGTTTAAGAGATGACCTTTCACTTTCACAACTTCTCGGATTGCCTGATATTTTCAATGTAAGAAAAGAAGTTGAGGACGAAACGGAAATCTGGGAAGCCGTAAAATCCGTGACGGAAAAAGCCCTTGAAAGATTCGTTGAAATGCGTGAAACAGAGGGCAGAAAGATGTATGATGATGTTATGTCAAGGCTTGATACTCTTGAAAAAATGGTTGGCTTTATCGAAGAAACCATGCCGTCACTCACGGAAAATTACAGGAACAGACTTTACACAAAGCTTTGTGAAATTCTTGCGGATACAAATATTGACGAACAGAGAATACTCACAGAATCGGCAATCTATTCCGAAAAAGTTGCAGTTGACGAGGAAACAGTAAGGCTCAGAAGTCATATTGCACAATTCAGAACATTGCTTGAACAGAGCGAACCTATAGGCAGGAAACTTGACTTTCTGGTGCAGGAACTTAACAGAGAAGTGAACACTATCGGGTCGAAGGCTCAGGACATAAGAATTACTCAGACAGTAGTTGAAATGAAATCAGAAATAGAAAAAATCCGTGAACAGATTCAGAATATAGAGTAAGAGCATGAAAGGACACAAATTTAAATGAAACTCATAAACATAGGTTTCGGCAATATGATTTCGTCATCAAGGCTTGTGACAATCGTAAGCCCGGAATCAGCCCCGATAAAACGTATTATCCAGGAGGCAAGGGATGACAGCAGATTAATTGATGCGACATACGGCAGAAGAACAAGGGCGGTTATCGTTATGGACAGTGACCATATAATCCTGTCAGCCATACAGCCTGAAACGATAGCGGGCAGGCTTGAAGATGATGACGAGGATGAAGAAACCGATGAATAAAATCAGGAGGTAGAAGACATGAAAAAAGGAAAACTTATTATTGTTTCCGCTCCGTCAGGTTGCGGAAAGGGAACTATGCTCAAGGAAATTCTTAAAGATGACAGATATTACTATTCTGTTTCTTCAACTACAAGAGAACCCAGAGAAGAAGATATTGACGGCGTTACTTACAACTTTCTGACAAGAGAACAGTTTGAAGAAAAAATAAAGAAAGATGAATGGCTTGAATATGCCGAATACTGCAATAACTACTACGGAACTCCGAAGGCAGTGACATTCAGCAAGCTTGACGAAGGCAAGGACGTAATCCTTGAAATCGAAGTAGAGGGTGCGGAAAACGTTAAAAAGGCATATCCGGAAGCAGTAAGCATTTTTATACTTCCGCCATCTATTCAGGAGCTTGAGAGAAGACTCAGAAAAAGAGGCAGTGAAGAAGAAGACGTTATCGAAAAGAGAATTGAAAGAGCAAAATACGAAATCTCCCAGTCTGACAAGTATGATTACAGAGTTGTGAACGGAGAACTTGAAAAGGCTATTGATGACTTCAGGTCTATCATAGAGAATTTATAAGGATTTGGATTTAGGAAAGGAAGTTATTTTTATGAATATGTTAAGACCTTCAATAGGACAGCTTATCACAAAGAACGAAAGCACTTATGCCCTTGTTATCGGTATCGCAAAGAGAGCAAGACAGATTGCCGATGAACTCAAGGAAAACAAACAGAAGCTTGAAGAAAAACCGGTTACTACAGCAGTTGCGGAATTTGCGGCAGGTAAATACAAAATTATCGAATACGTTGAAAACGCCGAAGAACTTAAAAAGGATATTTCAGACGAACAGGAATAAGAATAACAGTCAAGGGGGTACAGATTAGGTGAAGCCTGTTATGAAAAAAGTAGGAATTGCAGTCCAGGGTACAAAATTTCCGTTTGACAAGCTTTACAGTTATTCTGTACCTGCCGAACTGGAAAAAGATGTCGAGATAGGAAAGAGAGTAGTCGTTCCTTTCGGCGGGGGAAACAGAAGGCTTAACGGAATGATTTTTTCAGTTTCCGATATTACGGGAAAAGAAGAATATCCGTTAAAGCCTGTTTTTGCAATAAGTGATGAGCAACCTGTTTTGACCAATGAAATGCTTGAACTGGTGATATGGTTAAAAGAAAATACTTTCTGCACATATTATGATGCGATAAATACGGTTATTCCAATTGGTCTGAGAGTCAGTTTCAAGGAAAAGTATTCACTTAATCCCAACTTCAAAGACGAAGATATTCTCACAAAAGAAGAACTCAATACCTATTCGTTTCTGAAACTTACGAAAAACAGCAGGGAAATTGACAGTCTGCTTGATGCGAAACTTAATCCCGAAAAGAAAAAGATAACAATAAGCCTTGTCGAAAAAGGTGCGGTTATTGAGAATTTCAGGATTAAAAGGAGAAAAAAACAGAATATCGTAGAAATGTACAGCCTTACGGAAAAATACTTTGAAGAACCACAGGCTTTCGAGTTTACAAAGAAACAGAAAACAGTGATTGAAATGTTGTATGATACCGAACTTGCGGAAATAGACGAAATCTGTTATATATGTGATGTTTCAAAGCAGATAGTCAATAACCTTGTAAAAATAGGAGCGGTTGAAACTATAGAAGTAGAAGTCGAAAATGAGCAGGGTTACGAAGAACCGGAACAGAATGTTGATGATATAATTCTTACGGACAGCCAGCAAAGTGTTTTTGACGAAATTGCAGAAACTATCGGCAAGCAGATACCTAAATGTTTCCTGCTGCACGGCATAACGGGAAGCGGAAAGACACCGATATTCCAGAAGTTAATAAATTATACGGTCAGTCAGGGCAGACAAGCCCTTATGCTTGTGCCGGAAATAGCTCTTACACCTCAGACCGCAAATTCTTTCAGAAGACTTTTCGGAAAAAGAATAGCAATTGTACACAGTTACATTTCCGTTTCAAAAAGGCTTGAAGAATACGAAAGAATAAAAAACGGGGAAGCTGATATTGTCATAGGTACGAGAAGTGCAATATTTTCACCGTTTTCAGACCTTGGAATTATAGTTATGGACGAGGAAGGCGACCATTCATATAAGTCAGAGCGTTCACCGAGATATGATACGCTTGCGGTTGCGAAACAGCGTTGCCGTAATCACAATGCAACACTTGTCCTTGCGTCTGCAACGCCGTCAATTGACAGCTATTATCAGGCACAGAACGGCAATTATAAACTGCTTGAACTGAATGAACGTTACTCAAATGCCGAACTTCCCGATGTCTATACCGTGGATATGAACAAGGAAAGAAATAACGGCAATATGGGTTCGCTCAGTATGCCGTTGATTTATGCGATAAAGGAAGCATTCGACAAAAAAGAACAGTCAATAATATTGCTCAACAGGCGAGGTTACAATAGTGTGTTTTTCTGTCAGGATTGCAGGAAAGTTATGGAATGCCCGAATTGTTCGGTGGCTCTCACTTACCACAAGACGACCCATTCCATGATGTGTCATTATTGCGGTTACTCGAAGCCCTTTCAACCCGTTTGCCCTTACTGTAATTCAGAAAATGTAAGGCTTTCGGGACAAGGTACGCAAAAAGTGGAAGAAGAAATTTCTAAACTTTTCCCGACCGCAAGAATACTCAGAGTTGACGCAGATACCACAAGGGAGAAATCTTCATATGAAAAATACCTTAAAGATTTCGGCGAGGGCAAGTATGATATAATGCTTGGGACTCAGATGATAAGCAGAGGACTTGACTTCCCGAATGTAACGCTTGTAGGTGTCGTGTCTGTTGACGGCGTATTGTTTGCGGGCGATTTCCGGGCATACGAAAAAGCCTTTTCGCTGGTAACTCAGGTTGTGGGACGTGGAGGCAGAGGAGATAAAAAAGGAAAAGCATTTATTCAGACTTCCATGCCGGAACATTATCTTATAGAACTTGCGGAGAAGCAGGACTACAAGGAGTTTTA
>URWK01000134.1 GCA_900551505.1 uncultured Ruminococcus sp.
GAATAATAATACATTTGCAGATATTAAAAAGAATTCAGAGGCACTTGGTGATCAGACCGCTCTTAGCAAAGAGGAGAAGGTCAGCAATCAGATCAATTATATGTATATCAATATGAAAGATCATCTGTCTGTAGTAGATAAAAAGGATGATACAGATACAGATGTTTCTGCATGGGAAGTGGCCGGATATACAAAGAACGGAAGTACATACACATACGCTCCGATCAAAGGATCTGACGGAAAGAACCTTGATACATTTGATTACAACTACAGTCTGACACCTCTTACCAAATATGTTGATTATGATAAGATCTTCTCCAAAAATCTTAGTATCAACAAGGTAGAGCCAGAGACAAATGCAGTTGTTATCATCAATGCAAATGATGTAACATTAAAATCCACAGCCGCTGATGGTGCTTTACAGGGTATCGTTATCTGTGGTGGTAATGTAACATTTGATAAGAGTGTAAAGTCATTCCGAGGAATGATCATATCAGGTGCAAAGATTATCTGTAACAGCAGCGTAGATATCTCAGCAGACGCATCCTTTACAGCAACTGTACTGGAAGAGTGTTCCAAGAGTGATGTAGAAGATCTGAGTCTGATCACAAGAGAGATCTTAAAGAACTATGTTAAAGTAGACGATAAAAACAATTCAGAGGTTTCTGGTTCAAGCTTATCAGACATCTCTTATAGCGACATTCTTGCATTCCAGAACTGGAAGAAGAATGTAGAGTAGGAGGGGTGAATATGATAAGAAAAATAAAAGATGGACTGTTTGAACTGAAAGAAAGTGTAAGTGCCATAATGAATCCCAATTATGACGGTGAATTTATCGTTGATGATGAGGAGAAATACACAGAAGAACACTTGCAGTCCGAACCGGTTGAGCAACAGCAAGAAGACATTCAGGAAGAACCGGAGGAAAATATTGACGAACCTGAAACAGAGCCTGAACCGCAAGGTATACTTTCGAGAACGGCAGAGAAAATTAACGAGAAAATTAAAAGTAAACTTTCCGATGCAGGTGACTTGATTATTCCATTCGATGAAAACGAAGACGAAGAACCTGAAAGACATAAATTACCCGAAATCAGAGAAAACATTGTCGAGAAGCTGAAAAGCATGAAGACGGAACTTATTCCGCCAAAGGATAATCAGGAAGAAATTGAAGCCATGGAGCGTGAAAGGCTGGAGCAGGAAAGAGCCAGACAAAAAGCCGAAGAAATTGAAGAGCTTAGAAGACAGAATGAGAAAAACAGGCAAGAACTTCAGCGTATTCAAGATGAAATTCAGCAGTTTGAAGAAAAGGCTTCCCTGCAACAGCATACGGAAGAAAAATCGCTTGAGCAGATGAGCGACAACGAATTTATGGATTACCTTATGAACAATAGATAATGAGAGGAAGTGCCGAATTGAAGAAATTCAGAAAACTTATGGCTGTAATGACAGCATTGATAATATCTTGTGCAAGTTTGAGTGTTGTCGGAGTATCAGCAGATAGCAATGAACTTCTGGAGATGAAAACAGGTATTCTCGGCGGTGTATCTGAAAATTACGATATAGACCAAAATAATGAAATGAATGTTTTTGATACCGTTATGTTGAAACAACAGTATCTTGAAAATTCAGATACAGACGAAATTTGTCCAATTGACAATATGTCACATTCATTCCCGACAAAAGGCGATGCGGAAGTACTTGTTTTTTCTGTGGATTTTCAGGACGTGAAATACAGTAGTACGGAAGGCAATATTCTTTCGGCTGATGAAATTCAGAATACTATTTTCGGAGCAGAAAACACGGAAAGTGAACTTTATCCGATGGAAAGTATGTCGGCATTCTATAACCGTGCATCTTACGGAAAGTTCAATTTAACGGGTGATGTTCTGCCTTATACGGCAAACGGAAACCGTGCGGATTATGAAGATGATTATGAGAAGCTTGTAAATGAAATCTTTACATATTACGATGAACAGATAGACTTTACAAAGTACGATACAGATTCTAATGGTATAATTGACGCAGTTGCGATAAGTATTCCGACAGACAATACTGATGATGATTTGAAGTGGTGGGGTAAACAGTGTACCTGGACAAGCCCGCAAACAACTTATGACGGCGTAACGCTTGGGGCGTATATAATCAACGATGCTCAACCGGTTGATTATCAGATGGATTATTATGTAAGGGTTCTCTGCCATGAATTGGGTCATGCAATGGGCTTGCCTGATTACTATAAATATGAAAGTTCCGACAGCGATACGGAAGGTTTCCATGGTTATGCCGGTGATGAACCTATGGACGATATGGCAGGTGATTTCTGTGCATTTTCAAAGCTTATGTACGGCTGGATTTCTCCGAAGAACGTTCAGGTTGCAGACCCCAGAAAGAATGGTACTTATACGATAAAGCCGATTGAATTTAACGAAAGTATGCTTATAGTTCCGATAGGGGAACTTAATGAAAATTACTTCTCTGAATATTTCGTAATCGAATATCAGTCAAGGGCAATAGGTTCAAACAGTGCAAATCCGCAGGACAACGGAGGAATAAGAATTTTCCATGTCGATGCGGAAACGGTGCAAAGTTATTACGACCAGGATAAACTTACGTTCAAATATGAAAACTATTCGGAATACTATACCGAAACAAGAAGATTGCTCCAGCTTGTCGGAGATAAGGGTTCGGGAAGTCTTTATTATCACACGGGAGATACTATAACAGACGGTACGGAACATTTCTATGCATACGATTCGGATAATAAGGAAACCATTGACACAGGTTTCTCGATAAAAATCGGCGACCTTACAGATGACGGATATACAATTGAAATTATTCCCGATTAACGCTATTGACAATACAAAGATACTGTGATATAATCAGTTTGGATTGAAAAACAAGGTATTGTGTAATTCATAACCGGCGGTTAAAGTCCGCAACTCCGAAAAAAATATTTTTCGGACTGATTTGGTGAAATTCCAGAACCGACGGTAAAGTCCGGACGAGAGTTAAGATAAATCCATAATGCAGTTTAATATGAATTTTCTTATGCCTTGGAATATCTTCAGGGCATTTTTTATTTTTCAGAGGTGAGATTAATTGGCAAGTTTGCAAGACGAAATTTATATGAAACAGGCTACGGAACTTGCAAAAAGGGGAGCAGGTTTCGTAAATCCTAATCCGCTTGTGGGTGCGGTTATCGTGAAGGACGGTAAGGTCATCGGGCAAGGCTGGCACGCAAAATACGGTCAGCTTCATGCGGAAAGAAACGCTTTCGCAAGCCTTGAAAATCAGGAAGACGCAGAAGGTGCAACAATTTATGTCACACTTGAACCATGTTGCCATTACGGAAAAACTCCGCCTTGTACGGAAGCGATTATCGAACACAGGATAAAAAGAGTTGTCATCGGTTCGGCAGACCCGAACCCGCTTGTTTCAGGCAAGGGCGAACAGATTTTACGCAGTCACGGGATAGAAGTTGAAAGCGGTGTGCTTAGAGAAGAATGTGATAAGCTTAATAATATTTTCTTTCACTATATCACAACTAAAACGCCTTATGTGATAATGAAATACGCAATGACGGCAGACGGAAAGATTGCTTGCTATACGGGTGATTCGAGGTGGATTACAAATGAGAAATCAAGACTTGATACACATTTCCTGAGAAAAAGATGTGCTTCAATAATGGTAGGAATAGGAACAGTTCTTGCGGATAATCCTATGCTCAATTGTCGTATAGAAAATCCAAGCAATCCGACAAGGATAGTTTGTGACAGTAATTTAAGAATACCTACAGATTGCAAACTTGTTCAGACCGCCAAAGAAATTCCGCTTATAGTGGCGACAGTTTCAGAAGATACCCCAAAAATCAAACAGCTTGAACAGATGGGTGTAACGGTACTTAAAACGACAGCAGAGAACAGCCGTGTAAATCTCAAAGAACTTATGAAGAAACTGGGCGAAATGAAAATTGACAGCTTAATTCTTGAGGGCGGTTCGGAATTGAATTATTCGGCACTTAAAAGCGGTATTGTTTCAGAAGTGCAAGTTTACATCGGAAATAAGATTTTCGGCGGAGCAGGTGCAAAAACTGCTGTAGGAGGAACAGGAATTGCTAAGGTTGCGGAAGCCGTTGAACTTTCAGTACCTGAAGCGGAAGTTCTTGACGGCGATGTAAAATTGACATACAGAGTTTTAAGTAATTAATCCGGGAAGTAAATTGCGATTTTACTTTTCCGGGGGGGGGGGGGGGGGGGGGGGGGGGGGGGCGGCCGGCGCGCCCGGGGGGGGGGGCGGTGGGGGTTTTTTTTTTTTATGGTTTGTGTT
>URWK01000135.1 GCA_900551505.1 uncultured Ruminococcus sp.
GACCCGCCTTTCAGGCGGGTCGCCCTGCACATCGTCAAATTCTAATAACAGAGACAATCTTAGCATTATTACCACATTTAGCAGAATTGCATGATTGACAAGTGTGTGCCAATATGATAAAATATTAAAAAGTCAGACAATGCCTGATGGAATTTATATATGGTGGGAGTATGGAAAGTGGAGAGTATTATTATGTATCCTATGAAACTGAAACCTGTAATCAAAGAATATCTGTGGGGTGGTTCAAGACTTTGTTCCGAATACAATATGAATACGGATTCGGGAATAATCGCTGAAGACTGGGCTATGTCCTGCCATAATGACGGGCTTTCAGTGGTGGAAAACGGCATATTCGGCGGACGTTCACTTAAAGACGTTGTAAGCGAAAATCCCGGATTTCTCGGAAGCAGTTGCGGAAAGGAAATAGAACTTCTGGTAAAGCTGATTGATGCAGAAAAAAATCTTTCTGTTCAGGTTCACCCGAATAATGAATATGCACAAAAATTTGAGAATGACAACGGCAAAACAGAAATGTGGTATGTTGTGGACTGCAAGGAAGATGCATCAATTTTCTGCGGATTTACTCACGGTTTCTGCGAAAGCGACTACAGCGATGAAGAAATCAGAAAGAAAATTGCGGACGGAACTATTACACAAGTTCTTCAAAAGCACAAGGTCAGAAAAGGTGATGTGTTCTTTATCCCTCCCGGAACGGTTCATGCAATCAACGGCGGTGTTCTCATAGCGGAAATTCAGCAAAGCTCAAATGTAACTTACAGACTTTTTGATTACAACAGAACGGATAAAGACGGTAATAAAAGACCATTGCATATAGAAAAGGCTCTTGACGTAATGCAGATAACGCCGTTCTGGACTCAGGAACAGAATGATATACAGAATTATGACGGACACAGAGGCAAATACTCACTCAGGTTACTGAAAAACTGTAAATACTTTGATGTAAAGGAACTCGAAACAGAAACGGAAGCGGTGCTTTCCGCAACAAGTTCTTCATTTCAGAACATTCTGTTTCTTGACGGAAGCGGAGAAATACTTTCACAAGGCTTTTCGGAGAAGTTTTCAAAGGGTAACAGTTTCTTTATTCCCGCAGGGCTTAAATATAAAATCAAAGGGACTTGCAGGGCTATCCTGACAAGCCTGTAAGATAAAAATAATAAAATAAGGAAGGTATTTATTTATGAAATACTACATAGGAATCGACCTCGGCGGTACTAATATTGTTGCAGGTGTAGTTGACGAAGATTACAACATAGTTTCAAAGGTAAGCGTAAAGACAAATTGCCCTCGTCCTGACAAGGAAATCGCAGACGATATGGCGAAAGTTGCTCTCAAGGCGGTTGAAGAAGCAAAGCTTACAATTGATGATATTGAATGGATTGGTATCGGTACTCCTGGTATCGCAAACAGCGAAACAGGTATAATTGAATACTCAAACAACCTCGGTTTCAACAATACACCTATGGTAAAATATATTCAGGAAACCATTGACAAGCCTGTATTCATCGAAAACGATGCCAATGCAGCTGCTTACGGTGAATTTGTTGCAGGTGCTGCCAAGGGTGCTAAAAATGCGGTTTGTATTACTCTCGGAACAGGCGTGGGAGCAGGCGTTGTAATTGACGGCAAAATCTATGCAGGTTCAAACTTTGCAGGTGCTGAAATCGGTCATACAGTTATCGAAGTTGACGGCCCTCAGTGTACTTGCGGAAGAAAAGGTTGCTTTGAAGTATTCTCATCTGCAACAGGTCTTGTAAGAATGACAAAGGAAGCTATGGCAGAAGCTCCTGACAGCATTATGCACAAGATGGCTGAAGAAAATGACGGCAAGGTTTCCGCAAGAACCGCTTTTGATGCTATGAGAAAAGGCGACAAGACAGGTAAGGAAGTTGTTGACAAGTTCATCAAATACCTTGCGGCAGGTATCACAAATACAATTAACATCTTCCAGCCTGATATTCTTTGCATAGGCGGTGGCGTTTGCAATGAAGGCGACCCGCTCCTTCTCCCGATGAAAGAACTTGTAAAGAAGGAAGTTTACACAAGAAATTCACCTAAGAATGCCGAAATCGTAATTGCAAAACTTGGCAATGATGCGGGAATTATCGGAGCTGCATTCCTCGGAAACGCAAAATAATTTTTGAATCATGAAAACAGATGATTACGGAGCAATTCTGAAAATTCTTTCTTCAGGCGGTAAGCTCGGCAGTGAATTTTTAAAAATACTTGACAGCGAAATTTCCATGCCGAATATTCCCATAAAAACTATGGGCGGTCATGTCTGGTGGATTACCATTGCGGAATGTAACGGCTGGAAGCTTCAACAGAATACTTTTACACACCATGCAAGAATACTTGACAGTAATGACAAAAGAATAGCATGGGGAACTATAAACGGAATGGACAAGGTTCTTGACAGGTTGGTTAATATGTCAAGGAAATTTTCCGATAGATAATAAAAGAGGTAATTAAAAATGAACAGTGATTTTTTAAAGAGAGGTACTCAGAATGCCCCTCACAGAGCTTTATATCATGCTCTCGGAATGACAAATGAAGAAATCGACAGACCTTTGGTAGGTATCGTAAGTTCATATAATGAAATCGTTCCGGGTCACATGAATATTGACAAAATTGTTGAAGCCGTAAAACTCGGCGTTGCAATGGGTGGCGGTACACCTGCCGTATTCCCTGCAATAGCGGTATGTGACGGAATAGCAATGGGTCACAAGGGTATGAAATATTCACTTGTAACCCGTGACCTTATCGCAGACTCTACGGAAGCAATGGCACTTGCACACGGATTTGACGCACTTGTAATGGTTCCTAACTGTGACAAGAACGTTCCGGGACTTCTTATGGCTGCTGCAAGACTTAATATTCCTTGTATCTTCGTAAGCGGTGGCCCGATGCTTGCAGGACATATTGACGGAGCTAAGACCAGCTTTTCAAGTATTTCCGAAGCGGTAGGTCAGTTCAATGCAGGCAAGATTACTCAGGAAAAGCTTGAAGAATACGAAAGAAAGACTTGCCCGACCTGCGGTTCATGTTCAGGTATGTATACAGCTAACTCTATGAACTGTCTTACAGAAGTTCTCGGTATGGGACTTAAGGGAAACGGAACAATTCCTGCTGTATATTCCGAAAGAATTGAACTTGCAAAACACGCAGGTATGCAGATTATGGAACTTGTCAGAAAGAATATAAGACCTCGTGACATTATGACAGAAAAGGCATTTATGAATGCTCTCACTGTTGATATGGCTCTTGGCTGTTCAACAAACAGTATGCTTCACCTTCCGGCAATTGCAAACGAATGCGGCATAGAAATCAACCTTGACATAGCGAACACCATCAGTGCAAAAACTCCTAACCTTTGCCACCTTGCACCTGCGGGACATACCTATATTGAAGAACTCAATGAAGCAGGCGGCGTATATGCCGTAATGAACGAACTCAACAAAAAGAACCTGCTCAATACCGAAGAAATGACCGTAACAGGAAAGACTGTAGGCGAAAATATCAAGGGTTGTATCAACCTCAACTATGATGTAATCAGACCTATTGAGAATCCTTACAGCGAAACAGGCGGTATTGCGGTACTTCGTGGAAACCTTGCACCTGACGGAAGCGTTGTAAAACGTTCAGCAGTTGCTCCGGAAATGCTCGTGCACTCAGGTCCTGCAAAAGTATTTGACTGCGAAGAAGATGCCCAGAAGGCTATTAACGGCGGAAAAATCGTTGCAGGTGATGTTGTTGTAATCAGATATGAAGGTCCTAAAGGTGGTCCGGGAATGAGAGAAATGCTCAATCCTACTTCCGCAATTATGGGAATGGGACTCGGAAGTACTGTAGCTCTTATCACTGACGGACGTTTCAGTGGTGCTACAAGAGGTGCGGCTATCGGACACGTTTCACCGGAAGCAGCTTCAGGCGGTATGATTGGAATTATCAAGGACGGCGATATTATTTCTATCGACATTCCTAACAATAAGCTCAATCTTGAAGTTCCGCAGGAAGAAATCGACAGACGTATGGCGGAATTTGTTCCTAAGACAAAGGAACTTTCAGGTTATCTCAAGCGTTATGCCCAGCTCGTTTCAAGCGGTGCAAAGGGTGCTATCGTAAATAAGTAATCTGATTTTGTAAAAAATATATATAAACGCCTCTGACATTAATAATCAGAGGCGTTTTTCGGTATACTGTCAAAGAAGTTTTTCTTGCGGGCGGGTTTGGCCGCGGCCCCCGCATGTCGGGCCGCCCCACACACCC
>URWK01000136.1 GCA_900551505.1 uncultured Ruminococcus sp.
GCCCCCTCCCCCCAGCGGCGCGGGGTAGCCTTGGGGGGGCGGCCCCCCCCCCCCCCCCCGCGCGCCCGCCCCCCCCCCCCCCCCCCCGGAACTTCTGCCGTAAACGCATAGTTTGCAAAAAAGGTGACAAACAAAATTGCCACCTTATTATATTATATGTACTTTTTACTCCGAATATGAAACGGTAAATTTAGGCGATTTAAGTCCGAGGTATGACCTTAAAGTATTTCCCTTTACCGTAACCTGTCCGTCAATGGTAACTGAACGCACATAACCGCCGTCACCGTATTCAACCTGCAACCAGTTTGAAGCATCATCGGAAAGAGTTATCCCAAGGTTTCTTTCAAGTTTTTCTTTTACTTCCGCCTTTGTGAATACTGTCTGAATTGCGTAATTCGGGTCGTAACCTTCATCGTATTCGCAATAAACGCTTCTCAGATACGGAACGTCCGAATAGAAAATATCACTTGCACTCGCACTTGCTCCGCCTGTTGAGGCACAGAACATTGTTAAGGCAAAGTCGCCGTTGTAGTAACAAGCTTGTCCGAGGACTTCCGCAACCGCATTTATAACATTCTGTGGCGGATTCGGTTTGAGAAGCATACCGCTTCCGACATTGCCGTTAAACTTGACATATGTATAAGCGGCTATTGCCTGAGCCTTAATGGCTTCGGGATTGAAGTTGCTTCCGATTTCATTATAACAAACCTGCGGTATAAGTTCAAGAGGTGTTCCCTGAACGCCGTCTATTGTTATTATTTCGTCTTCCGCAGTACCTGTATTCCTGATTTCTACTCCCGGGAAGTAATGCTGGAGTATCTGAGCGTAATTATAGCCTGAGAAGTTGGCATAATGGTTTGCACCGTTCTGACTTAAACCGACTCCGTGACCGTATCCGTACGTTGTGAATGTAAGATAACCTATTGTGTCCGGAATTTCGGCTTGTGTCGGAATAGTCGTTACAGGTGGTTCGGTAACAGGTATTTCGGATGACGGAATAGTTGTTGCAGGTGTGGTTGTCGGCTTCGGGGCAGGTGTAGTGGTGGTTGTGGTGGTAGTTTCGGGTTTCTTTGTTGTAGTTGTGGGGGTAGTTGTTTTGGAAGCAGCCGTTGTTGTGGCAACCGTTGTTGTAACCTGCGGAATGTCCTTTCCGTCTGTAAGTTCGTTTACCGTGAAATCTTCCTTATATTTTCCGAGGCTTGCTTTTTTCAGTTTAAGAGGTTTTTCCTCCTCTGTCTTCTTTGTTTCCGAAGCTTTCTCATCTGCTGACTGCTCTGAAGCTTCGGAATCTTTCTTTGTATCTTCCGACTTAACGCTTTCTGTGGTAATTGCCGTAGTTCCTGCCGGTATCGGAGTTTCGGGTACTTGCTCGGCGTTAATGCCTGTAGCCTGAATTGTGAGTACCGCCAGAACTGCGGTAAGGGTTTTTATTGAAAATTTCATAAGCTGAATACCGTCTGTCAATCGTTTAATGTACATATGTAATTTGACGGTCTTTTCCTTTCTGTAATTTTTTTAAGTCCCTTTTCTTTCATATTTATATATATGTATAATTTCTCTTTATCTGAGCCTTACGCTTCCCGCAACGCCTGCATATGGGTCTTCTCCGTCACGAACCCTCCTTGCGACAATGACAAATCTGTTCCAGTCCGAAGCACTTCCGCTGTTGCAGGTCGAGAGCATAAGCAATTTATCTGTATATTTTACATCTACATTTGTCTGTATAAGCTGATGTTTTGCGAGTTTCGCCATGAAGGTTTCATATTCTTCCTGATTGCTGAACTCAACATAATTCCAATAGTCAAAGTCCGTATGTTCCGAACCGTCAACTATCATGAATGAAAAAATCTTGTACTGATAGTCCCTGTAAAGCGAGGAAAGCTCAATTATAGGGTACTGTTCATAGAAATAATAATTCGTCTTGTAATATCTAAGGCTTCCGAACATGGTATTATTCGCCTGATTGTGTCCGTAAAGAGTAATTACATCGGACTGTTCTGAATCTTTTTCCCCGAACCTTGCACGGAAATCCATGAATACATGACCTGCGGCTGAATACCGGTTATAAAAATCGTGGTTTATATAATAATCGTTAGCTCCGTCATTTTCGCCCTTTTTCGTAACCGCATAATTCACATTTGTTCCCTGAACTCTTACCCAAGCTATTGTATCACCGTTGTAATTCTGCTTCATATTCTGAACCTGCTTATAAAGCCCGTTCGAGAACGGCGGGAATGTAACTGCCGTTGTAACTGTTGTTGTTGTTGTGGTAGTCGGGGTTGTGGCCGGAGTTGTGGTTGTGGTAACTTTCGTAGTAGCTTCCGTTTCCGCCACCGACTCCGAGAAAGATATTGACTGACTGACTTCTTCAGCCCTCTCCACGTTTCCGAGAATTGCAAGGACTATTATCGCACACGCAAGCAGTAATGTTACAATTCCCACAGAAATCATAAGTGTCTTTTTTTTGCGTTCTTCTTTATTGCTATTTTCTGTTATCTCACTTTTCATCTTATGTCACCCTTGCTTTCGTATCAGCCGTAAGGAGTAAACGGAGCATTCGGGTCATATCCTCCGCCTCTCCACTTGTAATATGCATCAGGCATAAGCGGATTCGGATTTACGGAACTGTTCTGAGTGCCTTCAAGCTCGTCTTCACCTTCACGAATTTTTCTCGCAACTACTACAAAACGTGATTCGTCAAATTCACTTCCGCAAGTCGACAGTGTGAGTATCTGGTCGCCGTACTTGACATCTACATCGTTAAGCCCCATGGAACGCTTTTTTACACCGTTTGCAAATTCATAGAATTTTTCTTCACTGTCGAAATTCAGATAATTGTAATATTCAAACATCTGACCGTCTTTTTCGAGTGCGTTTGTTATGAAGTATCCGAAAATCTTGTACTTATAGTTGTTGTAGTTTGAGCTGAGATGAATTATAGGGTGTTGTGAATAGTAATCGGGATTGTTTTTGTAATACTTTAGCTGACCGAACATTGAATTATCCTTCATGTTGTGACCGTAGACAATAATGTTATCGGAATTGTCTATATCGTCAAACCTGTTTCTGTAGTCCATGAATATCGCACCTGCTTTAAATTCTTCGCCCATGAAACTCCTTGTAAGGTAATATTCGTTTCCTATATTGGGGTCTTTCTTCTGGACTATCGGATAATTGATATTTGTTCCCTCGATATAGATGTAACCGACTGTATCGGGGTTTGCCTGAATCAAGGCTTCTGCTCCGGGGAGAATAGTCATAGGCTTAATAATGTCAATTCCGCCCTCGTCATTGATTTCGGTCACAGCGGTCTGTTGTGTGGTAATGGGTTCGTCATCACCGTTTAAGTTGTCCTGCATGGCAAGTTCATAAATACCGCTCAGACGGTCATATTCCTGTCTTGCCTGATAATTGTCCCAGAAATAGTCAAATATCAGATACGCACACACTCCAAGCACAATTATCGCCGTCAAAAATACAAGCTTTCTTATTACCTCAAGTGCGTCATCGCCTTTCCATGGGAAAAGGTCTTTGAGTACATCGACATATGAAAATTTCTTTCTCTTTTTTCTTACTGCTCCGCTCATACTCAGACTCCTTTCAGCAGATTGTCAAGCACGGAAAAAATATAATATGCGGATTGTGTACGGATTTCGTCCCTGTCTGAATTTTCGGGATTTTCAAAGGGTATCTTAAACGTATAAGCCGAATTGCCGAAAAAAATCCCTCCGTATACAGTTCCAACAGGGTGTTCGGGCGTTCCCGAAGGTCCTGCCATTCCCGTCACGGAAACACATATATCCGCATCTGATACTTTTTTAAGCCCTTCCGCCATTTCCCCGGCAGTCTGTTCGCTTATCTCCGAGTATTCTGTAAGTGTCTGTTCGCTTACCCCAAGAACTTTATGCTTTATCCTGTTCGAGTAAGAACATATTCCGCACTCAAATACCGCCGATGCTCCCGGAACTGAAGTAATCAGAGCTGAAAGCAGACCTCCCGTACAACTTTCGGCTGTAGCTATTGTAAGTCCTCTTTCTGATAAACAGTTTACTACACTTGTAACCGTTTTGTCAAGATTAATAAGGGTAGTTTCGGGCGATTTTATAAGTTTTTTCACAACAATCCTCCGTTCTTTTGTCTACAATATATAATTTATCTGTAAAATTTGACTATAAAAATTACATTCCGATGACTTTCCCGATATTCAGTTTTCAGATTTTTATTTAACTTTTCCCAATCTTTAAGTTTCTCAGGGGGCGACCGCCTGCGAAGCAGGC
>URWK01000137.1 GCA_900551505.1 uncultured Ruminococcus sp.
CAACGGGCCTATCGTCTGCCGGTGCACCGATTACAGTTTTTACTCTGTCTTTAAGTTCAATGGCAGCCTTATTGGTGAAAGTGATAGCAATAACATTCCATGGAGTTACTTTTCCGATTGCTATTATTCTGCCGAGTTTCTCAATATTTTCTGCATTGTTTTCAACTTTTCCCTCAGCATAGTCAGAAAGAAATTTCAAATCCCCCTCATTTATGTTTCTGTCGGTTTCGTCAAAGTATGCATTCCCAAACATCAACATATTATTAATTCTGTTTACGATAACAGTTGTTTTTCCACTGCCTGCTCCGGCAAGTACAAGAACAGCTCCTTTTACTGAAAAAACAG
Source organism: uncultured Ruminococcus sp. (assembly GCA_900551505.1). GTDB lineage: Bacteria > Bacillota > Clostridia > Oscillospirales > Ruminococcaceae > UBA5884. The sequence goes on from URWK01000137.1 coordinate 346, forward strand.
CTTCTCTCTGTTTGTCGTTCATTCTGCTGAAATATCTGTTCAGTGCTTTTCTTTTAAGTTCAATAAAATTGTTATCTGACATAAAACTACTCCATTCAATCAATGTACTTTATTTATAATCCCTTTTTAAAACCTGTCAGCTTCATCTGACTGCAATATACAAAATGGGATAGTCCGAAAAATCCTCTCTATAATTATTATATCATATTTCAGTATGATATAAAAGTCCTTTGTAAAATATTTTAAGCTGAAACTACACATAATATTTTAAATACAGACTAAAAACAAAGCGGAGGGTTACTATCATATGGCTAAAATAAAAAATAATTCAGAAAGAGAAAAATGGTCATCGGATTTCGGATTTCTGATGGCATCGGCAGGTTCTGCCGTAGGACTGGGAAACCTGTGGAAATTCCCGTATCTTGCAGGAAGCAACGGCGGTGCGATATTTCTCATATTTTATTTTGTGTTACTCGTAATTCTGGGAATACCTATTTTACTTGTGGAAATGTCAATAGGACGTAAAACAAGACTTAATGCGATAGGGGCTTGCGAAAAAATAAGAAAAGGCTGGGGCTTTGTCGGAGCGATAGGCATATTCGGAGCGTTTGTGATATTGTCCTATTACAATGTAATCGGAGGCTGGATAATAAAATACCTTTTCACATACATTTTTCAAGGACACATTATAAATCCCGATACCTGCTTTGCAGAATTTTCAAGTTCCGCATTTGAGCCAATAATATGGCTTGCCGTGTTTCTGACTTTTTCAGCCCTTATAGTTATCAACGGAGTTTCGGGCGGTATTGAGAAGATAAGCAAAATCTTTTTACCGCTGTTACTCGTCTTTATAATAGTTCTTGCCGTAGTATCACTTACATTGCCGGGTTCTTCGGCAGGCGTAAGGTTCTTTCTTGTACCGGACTTTTCGACCATCAACGGATTTTCGGATATTGCAAAGATATTCTTAAATGCAATGGGACAGGTCTTTTTCAGTCTTAGTCTGGGAATGGGAACGCTTATAACCTATGGAAGTTACCTTGATAAAAATGCGGATATTCAGAAAAACTCTGTAGCAATCCCCCTAATAGATACTTTTATAGCCATTATGGCAGGTTTTGCAATACTTCCTGCGGTTTTTTCATTCGGAATGAAACCTGACGCAGGAGCAGGATTATTATTTCAGACCTTGCCGAACGTATTTGAACGAATGACGGCAGGAAGATTTCTGGCGATAATATTTTTCCTGCTGGTATTCTTCGCAGGAATAACATCTTCTGTTTCATTACTTGAAGTCATAACTTCATACTTCATTGACAATCATAACTGGGAACGCAAAAAGGCTGTAATAATTGTATCTGTCGCAGTCGGAATAATGGGGATATTTGCATCGCTTTCATTCGGAGCAGTTAAAATAAACTTTTTCGGAATGAGCTTTTTTGATTTCCTCACGTTCCTTTCCGACAAGATTTTAATGCCTATAGGTGGATTTCTGTTGTGTATTCTTGTCGGCTGGCTCTGGGGAACAAAAAATATTGCAGATGAAATATCTTCTGACGGGAAGTACAAATTCCGTTATGAAAAGTTACTTTCATTCAGTTTACGTTACCTTACACCTGTAATGATTCTTATAATACTCATATCATCGTTCTGAACCAACATTAAAAACGGGGGTTATTGCCCCCGAATTTTTTTGTTGCAGACAGTGAATAAGCATATTCTATCAATGTTTATTATATTTTACTACACTATTTTTCAGTTGTCAATACTTCCTGAAAGGCGTAAGAAAAGTTTATCAAGGCTGTCCCATGAAGGTTTATCTTCTTTCGGAAGGTTAATGATTTTGTCTTCGAGCATAATTAAGTTTATCTCTATGAAGTTATCGAGAATTTCTGACCTGACTATCTCGCCCTTTTCGTCTGTGTCTTTCTTGATTTCAAGCAGGCGGTCTATTTCCTCAATAACTTTTTTACAGCCCGGAATTTTTAAGAGTTCTGAAAATTCAACAGGCGGAAACTTCTTTTTCTCCAACGTATACATACAAGCCATAAGCGGTCGCAGAACATAGAAATATTTCTTTAAACGTACTTTTTCACCGGTGAAATTCTCAATGTAATTTTTCTTTGCCATTGCCTGATAATGCGATGCTACCGATTTAATAGAAAAATATTCTTCCATAACCGGTCTGAGAAGTTCGGTTTCTACGGTCGAAGAATATACTATAGGCGAATTTATCCATTCGTAGAGGGATGCATTTGAAGAATGTATCAGTGTAAGAGCTTTCTTAATGTCCCAGCCGTTCATGTCAAGTGTTTCGTCAAGTTGCCATTCGATAACATCTCTTGTCTTTTCGAGTTTAAGGTAAAATTCTTTCGGGCGTATGTATATGAATCTTACATCATAGTCGCTGTCCGGTGACGGAAATCCCCATGCCCTGCTTCCGCTTTCTATAGCGTGAATGATTTTTATATTTTCCGTTTTCTCGATTTTTTTAAGTTCCCTGATAATAGTTTCTTTCAAGGTTTTCTCCCCTTTCTGATTTGCGGTCACTTGATAATTCCAAGTGAAATCTTCCAGTTAAGTATTCTCAAAACGGACCGGTCTATTCTGTCTTCGCTGATTTCTCCGCTGTTCACGGCATCTATAACCGCAGGTATCTGTTGAACGAAGTCCGTACTTATAAGCATATCATTACCCGCCTCGATTGCAAGCACTGCCGTATTCCGTCCGTCTGTATACTGTGTTATCGCTTCCATACACAAATCATCAGTCATTACAACTCCATCAAAATTCAATTCTTTCCTTAATGTCTGGTGAACTTTTGAAGAAAGTGAAGCAGGATATTTCTCATCTATGCAGGAAACAATATTGTGAGAAACCATCACACACCCACAACCTGCCTTTATACCTGCTTTAAACGGGACAAAATCGCTTTCAAGGAATGTAGAATACGGTCTGCTGTCGTAAACTATTCCTGTATGAGTATCGCTGTTATTGCCGTATCCGGGGAAATGTTTAAGTACACTTCCCATACCCTGATTATTCATTTCCTTAACTACCGTTTCGGCGAAAATAGCAGTCTGTTCGGCATCTTGTCCGAAAGAACGTCCGTGAATATAATCATTTTCATTTACCGAAACATCGCACACCGGAGCGAGGTTTACATTTATTCCAAGACTTTTCAGCAACTGTGCCTTTTCTGTTGCGTCACTCTTTATTGCCTCGAAACCGCCCTGAGCAAACAATTTCTGCGGAGATGAAAAAGGTGTATCCCTGAATTGCGGAAATTTACTTACACGGTTTACATATCCGCCTTCTTCGTCAACCGCTATAATCATCGGAACTTCTGAATTCTGCTGGAAATCTGAAAGCAGATTCTGAATATCTGTCGGCGTTCTTCCGTCAAAGTCCACGGCAAACATTATGTAACCGCCTGCCTTGTACTCCGTGAAATCTTCATAACCTCTCGGGGTACGAATTAAAAACATCTGTCCGACCTTTTCCTCTATCGACATATCAGCAAGAATTTTTTCGGCAGTGGTCTTTTTCGGAACGGTAGTTTCCGTGGTTTCCTGTGTGGTCATTGTTGTAACTTCTGTTGTTACGGAAGTTTCTGCCGTTGTAGTAAACTGTGTTTCTGAAGTCTGTATTGTCTGAATGGTTTCTGTCGGAACAGTTGCAGTAACTTCTGCGTAAATCTTGGTTGTCGGTGTTTCGGGGGCATTTATATTTACTTGCTGAGCGTCAGGCTTAATGAGAAAATGCCATATCGAAAACGCCATTGTTGAGAATACTGCAACACAGCAAGTGCCGTATATTATTTCCGGCAAATGCTTTTTGAATTTATTCTTTTTCTTCTTTTGTTTTTTCATGATTATCTCCTATAGGATTTAAACTGACTTTTTTATTATACCATCTTTCATGGAATTTT
>URWK01000138.1 GCA_900551505.1 uncultured Ruminococcus sp.
AACCAAAATCCTCTTCTTTTTTTTTATAACTTATAATATTTATTTTTTTTTTTTCCGGGGGGGGGGGTTCGTCTTTGGCCCCCCCCAATTGCCCAAAACGCCCCTCATTCCCCTGTGTATGTGAAGTCCCGATTGCTCTGTGCAAGCGAAAATGTTATACCGTTGTAACGTGTCTTACCGCAAATCGTCTTTCCCATGCCCGATGCAACAAATGCACTTGCTTCTGCCACTGACCCGACACCTGTAACTTTCTTCACATAATCGGAAAATTCAAATCTGCTCTCAACAGCTTCTATTTTCTCATTGCCGACTATTTCAATTGGCAATTTATATTCTTCGCAAAGTCTGTTTATTGCAGGTTCGTTCTTTTTAAGTCCGATAGTTGCGATACATTTCAGTGAAAGAATACTTTGATTGTTTTTCGCCATGAAGTCAAGAAAACTTTCTTTCAGGTTTCCGTATTCAATATTCTTCCTGCACCCTATCCCAAGGCAAAGTATTCTCGGCCGCATGTAAAGAACAATTCTTTCCGTTTCTTCTGCTTTAAAACCTGTATCAAACACAACGGAATTGTTATTACGGAAGTTTTCGGTAAAATTTATATTGCTGTCGGAAATTCCGTTCACCTTAAAAGTCGTCACAAAATCAATATGTTCTCCTCTGAGCAGTGCCGAAGAAATCAGTTTTATATTTTCGGGATTTTCAATTGCTGTATTATTTTGTCTTGCGAATTCGTCAACCGCAAAAATATTTTCTGTATCCGTTGCTGTAGTAATCACGGGAATTGCACTTAATGTTTTTGCAAACTGACGGGCGTAAAAATTCCCGCCCCCAAGATGTCCCGAAATTAAGCTTATCACAAAACTTCCTTTCTGGTCAATTACAAGAACCGCAGGGTCTGAAAGTTTGCTTTGAATAAGGTCTGCTATTGTTCTGACCGCTATACCCGTTGCCGTGACAAAAACCAATAATTCACAACTCTTAAACGCTTCACCTACGGAATTTCTGAAATTCTCTTTCCCGAAAATTTCTCCGCCATAAGTCCCTTTAAGCTTCTCCGCTATTTTAAGCCCGTTTTCCGTAAGATAAAAATATGCGGTTTTCATTCCTCAGTTCCTTTTCTGTATTCATGCGTAAAGTGCTTGTCATATAGTTTTGAAAGTGCATATTCATCTCCGAGAAAGTCCCCTACAAGAATAAGTGCGGTTTTGGTTATGTTCTCCGCCAAGGTCTTTTCCGCAATATCCATCAATGTCCCTCTTATAACCTTTTCATCACTCCATGAAGCTCTGCTCACTACCGCAACAGGTGTTGCCAGAGGATAAGACGTTGCAAGCCTTTTTACAACTTCTTCAATCATGGATACGGAAAGGAAAATTACCATAGAGGCTCTGTGAACCGCAAGGTTTTCAAGTTTTTCTCTTTCGGGTACGGGTGTTCTCCCCTCAAGCCTTGTTAATATTATTGTCTGACTGATTTCGGGAAGTGTATATTCCCTTTTGAGCGTTGCACAAGCCGAAAGAAACGAACTTACTCCCGGAACAACTTTACACTCTATTCCCTTGCTCTCAAGTATATCTATCTGTTCACGGATTGCACCGTATATTGACGGGTCGCCCGTGTGAACACGAACCGCCTTCAAGCCTCTTTTCTCTGCATCTTCAAGCACTTCAATAACTTCTTCAAGCGTCATTTCAGCAGAATTAAAAAGTTGTGCGGAACTGTCAGAAAATATTTCCTTATTGACAAGAGAACCTGCATAAACTATTATATCCGCACTGTCTATAAGTTTTTTCCCCTTGATAGTCAGCAATTCAGGGTCGCCCGAACCTGCTCCTATAAAATAAATCATCTAATCTTTTTTCCCTTCTTTATTATTAAAGTCGTAAAATAACCGCTGTCGGAATCCTGCTTGGGTTTAAAAATTCTTTCGCCCTCCAGCCCTGCTCTGCTTACCGCTACGGAATTTCCGGCAAGCCCTCTTTCTTCAAGTATTCTGCAAATTTCCGGCATATACTTTTTACCGGCTTTCATGACAACTATATTATCAAAGCTGTCAATAATCTTCTCAATCTGCGGACTTGAAGCAGGCACGATTGCTAAAGTTTCTTCGCCCTCGCAAAGACTTACATTGGCTTTACCCGCACATATGCAGAATGACGGCACTCCCGAGATTGTTTCCGTTTCAAAACCTGCATCTGAAATTATCTCATTCACATAAAATGCTGTACTGTAAACTGAAACATCTCCCAAAGTTATCATCGCAACATTCTTGTTTTCGTTAAGCTTCTCTGCTATCAGCTCCGCCGAATGTAACCTGTGAACTTTTCTGATTTCCTTATTTTCAGCCATTGGAAATAGTACTTTCATTATATCCTTGCCGTCCGCAAGCTCTCCGATTATTCCGAGTGCTGTTGACTGTTCGCCGACTTTTTTAATTGGTACGGCTATTATATCAGCCGTTTCTATAATTCTCTTTGCTTTAAGCGTCAGATATTCATAACCGCCTGCTCCGACACTTACGGAATAGAATTTCCCCACACCAAATTTTTTTATCATATCTCAACTACCATCTCTATATTGTTTTCTCTGGAAATATTATTTCGTATATTTTCTCTATGTCAAGGCTTCTTCTCAGGCAATCGGCTATTCTGTCATATTCGCTTTGCTTGTGCTTTTCCCAATCAATATCCTGTTCTTCGTCTTCCTGTCTGATAATACCTTTTTTCATTTTAAGGGCTTTAACAAGTTGTACCGCAACCATATTTCTGTCAAAAAATCCGTGAATATATGTTCCGAAAACATTACATTCGGCATTCGCAAGCCCGTTTATAACATGGTCTTCTCTGATTGTGAAAGGATTTATGTTTTCGCCTGTAACTTTCGTTTCTCCCATATGAATTTCATAACCCGAAATATCCATACCGCCAAGCGATTCAAAAATTCCTCCTATTATCGCAATTTTTCCGTTCATTCTGTTAAGGTTCTTTGTAACCGAAAATATTGTTTCTATATCGAGAAGTCCCATACCGTCTATTGTTATGTTGTGCGGATTTTCCACTTTCATCGGGTCGGAAATTTTCTTGCCGAGTATCTGGAAACCGCCGCATATTCCGAGTATGGGAATATCTTTTTCATGTGCCTTTATGATTTCCGCCTCAAGTCCGTTTTTTCTGATTTTCTGCAAGTCGCTTATGGTACTTTTCGTTCCCGGAATTATTATAAGGTCAGGTGTTCCAAGTTCTTTAGCCGTTTCAACCATACGAACCGAAACATTGTCAAACATATCTACAGCGTTAAAATCCGTAAAATTCGAGATATGTTCAAGCTTTATCACCGCAATATCAATAATCCCGGAAACTTTCTTATTGGTAAGCTTGTCTGAAAGGCTGTCTTCATCGTCTATGCCGAGATTTTTCATATACGGTACAACGCCGAGTACCTGAACATTTGTAAGTTCCTCAATCATATCAAGACCGCTTTGAAGAATATCGGGATTGCCACGGAACTTGTTTATTATAAGCCCCTTGAAACGCTTTTTCTCATCTTCGTCCATCAGAGCTATTGTTCCGTAAAGCGATGCAAAAACTCCGCCTCTGTCAATATCGCCCACCAGAATTACAGGACTGTCCGAAATCTCCGCCATTCCCATATTTACAATGTCAACGGATTTAAGGTTTATTTCCGCAGGGCTTCCTGCTCCCTCAAGCACAATTATATCATACTCATCTGCAAGTGATTGATATGCTTGTCGTATTTCAGGTATAAAACTGTTCTTATTCTTGTAATATTGCGTTGCCGTCATGTTCCCCATAACCCTGCCGTTGAGAATGACTTGCGAACCTGTTTCGCTGTTAGGTTTAAGAAGTATCGGATTCATTCTTACATCAGGTTCTATTTTACAAGCTTCCGCCTGCATCACCTGAGCCCGTCCCATCTCCAGACCGTCCCTTGTCACGAAGGAATTCAGCGACATATTCTGAGCCTTGAACGGTGCCACTCTGTATCCGTCCTGCATAAAAATCCTGCAAAGTCCTGCCGTTATAAGACTTTTACCTGCTGAAGACATCGTTCCCAGAACCATTATTGATTTTGCCAAATCAGAAAAACCCCCTTTTCATTTCCGCACAGGCGGGGGGGGGGGGGGGGCCCCCCGACACAAAGAAAGAAAAGGGCGCCGCCGTGCTAAGAAAATATAAATATAAAAATAATTTATATAATTTATAGTTAAGTGAAA
>URWK01000139.1 GCA_900551505.1 uncultured Ruminococcus sp.
TACCTCCCACTCTCTCCATACCCCATCCGTCCTCACCATTCATCCACCCCCCCCCCCCCCCCCCCCCCCCCCCCTCCCCCTCCCCCCCCCCCCCCACCCCCCCCCCCCCCCCCCACCCGCCCCCCCCCCCCCCCCCCCCGCCCCCCCCCCCCCCCCCCCCGGCTCTTATTTTAAGTTTAAGAATACTCAGTCCGTCTTTGAGATAAATTCACATTCAAAGCACTTTTTGCCTTCGATTGTTCCCATAACTACCGCTTTGTCTTCGAGAATTTCTCCGTAAATCTCTATGACATCGCCAAGTTTCGCCTCGCTTATGAAGTCTATACGGAAATTGTCAACGTCCTTTCCGTAAAACTCAATCGGAAGAAAATTAACCGCTATATCTGCATAATTCGCATTATACAAGTGACCGTTCCCGTCAATATCGCTTATTTTAACTTGATATTCTCCAAGCTTTCCGGGATTTTCTATTGCGATTTTCGCAATCGGCAATGCTCCGCTTTCCCTGTTTCTAATCTGGGGCATACTGTAAGGAAATGAAGACGGTCTTATAATACGACGTGTTTCGGGGTTTGCAAGCACCCAGCCCGCATCTCCTGCCACAAGTCTTTCGCCGTCTTCGGACTTTATTTCAAATCCTCTCATAAACATAGCACCTTTCTTGCCGCTCTCCCAGGTGGAAGAAATTAATTTCTGCTGGCTTGTGGGGTACTTGTAAATTTTAAAGCTCACCTTTGACACGAGGAAAACCATTCCGTGTTGCCAGAGATATTCATGTGAAAGACCCTTGTCGGTGTAGTCACGGCCTGCTATTTCCGCCGAAAGCCTCAGAACTTCCGAAAGCCTGAAACGCTCCTTGTAGTCGCACTCATAGAATGCCACTCTTTTTCTCTCAAAAGTTTCCGCAATATCTGTTCTGATTTCCGCCATATCTCACCTGATTGTGTCTGTTCCCATAAACGGCACAAGAACTTCTGGAACAGTTACAGAACCGTCTGCATTCTGGAAGTTCTCAAGAATAGCTGCGGTTGTTCTGCCGACTGCCACGCCTGAACCGTTGAGTGTATGAACAAATCTTGCCTTATCACCTGATTTGTCCTTAAATCTGATACCTGCACGTCTTGCCTGATAGTCCTCAAAGTTTGAACAGCTTGAAATTTCAACGTATCTGTTGTATGACGGCATCCATACTTCAATATCATAAGTCTTTGCCGAAGAAAATCCGATATCGCCTGTGCTGAGTGCTACAACTCTGTACGGAAGTCCAAGACCTTGTAAAACTCTTTCGGCATCGTTTGTAAGCTTTTCGAGTTCTTCGTAAGAATCTTCAGGTCTTGCAAACTTAACGAGTTCAACCTTGTTAAACTGGTGCTGTCTTATAAGTCCTCTCTGGTCACGTCCCGCAGAACCTGCTTCGGCACGGAAACAAGCTGAATATGCACAATACTTTATCGGAAGGTTCTTGCCTTCAAGTATTTCATCTCTGTGCATATTTGTAACCGGAACTTCTGCTGTCGGGATAAGGAAGTAATCATTACCCTTGTTGTCTTCTGCTGAAACGAGTTTATAAGCATCTTCTTCAAACTTAGGGAGCTGTCCTGTACCTGTCATTGAAGCTCTGTTTACCATGAACGGCGGAAGAATTTCGGTATAACCGTTTTCCGTATGTGTATTGAGGAAGTAGCTTATAATCGCTCTTTCGAGTTTCGCCCCAAGACCTTTATAGAAATGGAATCTTGCACCTGTAACCTTGGCGGCTGTTTCAGGGTCGAGTATGCCGAGCTGTTTTCCCAAATCCCAGTGTGCAAGCGGTTCAAAATCAAACTTTGTAGGTTCACCGAATTTACGGATTTCAACGTTTTCGCTGTCGTCCTTGCCTATAGGGGTAGTGGCTGACGGAATATTCGGAACTGAGAGAAGTAAAAATCTCTGTCTTTCTTCAAGCTCTGAAATCTTAGCGTTTTCAGCCTTGATTTTTTCCTTGATTTCGTTCATCTCTGCAAGAATTGCGGAAACGTCTTCGCCATTCTTCTTCATAACGGGGATTTCCTTTGAAACCTTGTTCTGACGAGCCTTGAGAACGTCTGTGTCTGTGGAAATCTTTCTTCTCTCAACGTCTATTTCGAGTATTTCGTCAATGTACTTGTCATAGTCCGCATTTCTTGTTTTAAGAGCCTTTTTAACTTCCTCGGGATTTTCTCTTATTCTTCTTATATCCAGCATTTCAAATAACCTCTTTATATAAATTTATTTTTATTCTTCTGTAAGCTTTTTAACTATCTCTTTAAGGTCGTTCTTATCGAAAAATTCAATCACAAGCTTTCCCTTATCATCTGCGGAAGGCTTTATTTTAACACGTCTTCCGAGCTGTTCGTTAAGGCTTAATTCCATTTCGCTGAAATAGCCTGATTTTTTAGGTGATTTCTTTTTAAGGGGCTTTTTATCAACTTCTTCTATGAGTTCTTCAAGTTGTCTGACTGAAAGATTGTTTTCAACAGTTTTAACAGCAAGCTGTTGAATACTCTCCTGATTTTCGAGTGACAACAGTATTTTTGCATGACCTATTGAAAGTGAGCCGTTGCCAATCATCTCAACGACTTTTTCGGGAAGCGAAAGCAGCCTTAAAGAATTTGCTATAACCGAACGTGATTTGCCCACTGTTTCCGCAATTTCGTTCTGTGTCATTCCGAAAGTATCCGCAAGGTACTTATAACCCTGAGCTTCTTCAATCGGGTCGAGGTTTTCCCTCTGCAAGTTCTCTATCATTGCAATCTGCATTGTTTCAGCGTCCGAAAGTTCCTTTATAATTACCGGGACTTCGTCAATCCCTGCTATCTTTGAAGCTCTCCAGCGTCTTTCACCTGCGACAATCTGATAAACGCCGTTTCTGAGCTGTCTTACCAGCAGAGGTTGAATTACTCCGTGAACTTTAATTGACTTTGCGAGTGCGTGAATAGCTGTTTCATCGAAATGTTTTCTTGGCTGAGTGCGGTTCGGTTCGATTTCTGAAATTTTCAGTGTCTTTTTGACCTGAATATCTGTAGTATTGTCTTCAAACAGGGCATCAAGTCCCAGTCCGAGTTCACCTCTTCTTCTTGCCATTGGTCTTTAAGATTCCTCCGAATATGCCTTTTTTATCGTCTGCTTTGTCAAAGTCGCTTGTAAAGCCTATTTCGGGTTCTTTTTTCCCGAAAAGTCTTGGTTTCTTCTTTTTCTCAACGTATGTATCGCCTGTGATTTCGCAACAGAGCCTTTCATAAGCTTCCGTACCCTTTGAATTTTTATCGTAGTACATTACGGGCATACCATGGCTCGGGGCTTCGGAAAGCCTTACATTTCTGGGTATGGTGGTATTGAATACCTTGTCCGGAAAGTATTTTTTTACTTCCTGAACAATCTGTTGTGTTATGTTAAGTCTTCCGTCATACATTGTGAAAAGTATTCCGCCTATCTCAAGATTCGGATTAGCCTTTGCCCTTATGAGCTTTATTGTTTCCGAAAGTTGTGACAGACCTTCAAGGGCGTAAAATTCACACTGCAAAGGTACTATTATTTTATCGCTCGCTACAAGTGCATTCAGTGTCACTATACTTAGTGACGGCGGACAGTCTATAAGTATATAATCGTAATCGTCCTTGCAGGCAAGTATCTGCATTCTGAGCCTGTTAAGCCTGTTGTCAATATCTATCATTTCCACTTCACAGCCTGCCAAATCCGCATTTGACGGAACGACACTTACATTCTGAAATTCGGTCTTTATAACAGCGTCCTGAACAGAAGCCTTTCCGATTAACACGTCATAAGAAGATACTTCAACGCTTTTTTTACGGATACCGAAACCGCTTGTAGCATTACCCTGAGCATCTATATCTATACAAAGTGTTCTTTTACCTCTTGCACCAAGGCTTGCAGAAAGATTTACAGCGGTTGTCGACTTGCCTACACCGCCTTTCTGGTTTGCCACGGCAAAAACAGTAGCCATTAAAGTTCACTTCCTTTATACAAAAAATTCTGCAATCCAATTCATTATAACACACTTTTTTTACGATGTAAAGATTTTATCGGAAAACGCAGGGAGTAATTTGCTTCGGGAAGTTCAGGGGGGGCGCCCCGGCGTGAAAAGCGGGGTCGCCCCCGCAAGGAGCAGAAGAGGAAAACGTGACGGAAAGGGGGGTTTTTGGGGGTTGGGCGAGCGGAC
>URWK01000140.1 GCA_900551505.1 uncultured Ruminococcus sp.
AAAAAATAAAAAAACAAAAAAACAACCACCATAAACAAACACAATTTCCCTTCATATTATAAATAACCCCCCCCCCCCCCCCCCCGCCCCCGCCCCCCCCCCCCCCCCGGCTCATTACTTAAAGCTTAATTGAATTAGTGTTTAGTCTGCTGTTCATTGGCAGAATGGCAAAGGGAAGCATTCGGGCAACCTGCACATTTACAACCGCAAGTTGATTTACCTGCTTTCTTGTCCTTACGCATTTGCATAATTACCAGAACAACTACCGCTATAACTATTAACAGTACAATGATAGTAGCCAACATAAAAATTACCTCCCTTAAAAAAATACGGGCAGTTGAATATCAGACTGCCCGTACGGTTTTTTGTGATTATGCTTCAACCTTTACATCTTTTGAAAGTGTTTCGCTTTCTTTATAAGGTCTTACGAGCATATAAATCATGAATACAAGAACTGCAATTGCGAAAATCAGACCAACTACATTTACGTTTCCTGTGAAAAGAAGTCCAAACTGATAAACCATAAGTGAAATTGCATAAGCAAAAATACACTGGTAAGCAATTGCAAATGCTGTCCATTTACCGTTATTCATTTCACGTTTGATAGCTCCCATTGCTGCGAAGCAAGGTGCACAAAGAAGATTGAATATAAGGAATGAATAGCCTGAAAGTGCTGTGAATGTTGTTGAAAGCTGTTTCCAGATTTCGTCACCGTTTTCCGAAAGTTCTCCGCCAAAGTGGAAGAGTGTTCCGTATGTTGCAACAACGTTTTCCTTTGCGATAAGTCCGGTAACTGTTGCAACTGCTGCTTTCCAGTCACCCCAGCCGAGAGGTGCGAATATAGGAGCAATGATGTTACCGAATTTTGCGAGAACTGAATTGTCAAGGTCTTCAATCATACCGAATGAACCGTTTTCCACTCCGAAACTCTGTAAGAACCAGAGGATAATTGATGAAAGGAGGATTACTGTTCCGGCTTTCTTGATGAATGACCAGCCTCTTTCCCACATTGAACGGAGTACGTTGCTTACTGTAGGAAGGTGATAAGCAGGAAGTTCCATAACGAACGGTGCAGGGTCGCCGGCAAACATCTTTGTCTTTTTAAGCATGATACCTGAAACTATAATTGCCGCAACACCTATGAAGTATGCTGAAGTTGCTACCCAACCTGCATTATTGAACAATGCACCTGCAATAAGTCCGATAATCGGAAGCTTAGCACCGCATGGAATAAATGTTGTTGTCATAATTGTCATTCTTCTGTCACGTTCATTTTCGATTGTACGGCTTGCCATAATTCCCGGAACGCCACAACCTGTACCGATAAGCATTGGGATAAATGATTTACCGGAAAGACCGAATCTTCTGAAAATTCTGTCCATTACGAATGCTATTCTTGCCATGTATCCGCATGATTCAAGGAATGCAAGGAATATGAACAATACAAGCATCTGCGGAACAAATCCGAGAACCGCTCCGACACCGCCTATAATACCGTCAACTACAAGTCCTGTAAGCCAATCCGCACAACCAATATTTTCGAGAAGTGTCTGAGCTCCCGGTCCAATCCATTCCCCGAACAATGTATCATTTGTCCAGTCTGTCAGCCAACCTCCGACTGTTGTAATTGACACATAATATACAATGAACATTATCAGTGCGAAAATCGGAAGTGCGAAAATACGGTTTGTAACTACTTTGTCTATCTTGTCGGAAATCGTAAGTCCGCCTTGATTTTTTCTCTTGATACAATCTTTTATGATTGAGCCGATATATATGTAACGCTCGTTTGTTATAATGCTTTCTGCATCATCGTCCATTTCTTTTTCTGCTGCCTGGATGTCTTTTTCAATATGTTGCTTTGTGCTTTCAGGAAGTTTTAGCATTTCAAGGACTTTCTCATCTCTTTCAAAAATCTTGATAGCGTACCATCTTTGCTGTTCTTCCGGAACATCATGCAGGAAGGCTTCTTCGATATGTGCTATTGCGTGTTCAACGCAACCGAAGAAACTGTGTTGAGGAACCATCGGAGTTTTTTCGTTTGCGACTTCAATGGCTCTTTCTGCGGCTTCGTTTATGCCCGTTCCTTTAAGTGCCGAAATCTCAACTACCTGACAGCCGAGTTCCTTTGAAAGTCTGTCAATTTCTATCTTGTCACCGTTTTTCTTTACAATATCCATCATGTTGATTGCACAAACAACCGGTATTCCAAGTTCTACAAGCTGTGTTGTAAGGTAAAGATTACGTTCAAGGTTCGTACCATCAATTATATTCAGAATTGCATCAGGTCTTTCTGAAATAAGGTAGTTTCTTGCAACGACTTCTTCAAGAGTATATGGTGAAAGCGAATATATACCCGGAAGGTCTGTAATTATTACATCTTTATGACCTTTAAGCCTACCCTCTTTTTTCTCAACAGTAACACCCGGCCAGTTTCCGACAAACTGGTTCGAACCTGTAAGGGCATTGAACAGCGTTGTTTTTCCGCAGTTTGGATTGCCCGCAAGTGCGATTTTAATTTCCATATATCAATTTCCTTTCATGAAAAATTACAACAAGTTCAAGAAAATCAAACTGTTTCTATCATTTCCGCATCAGCTTTTCTGAGCGAAAGTTCATAACCTCTTACAGTTACTTCTATCGGGTCGCCGAGTGGTGCAACCTTTCTGATATAGACATCTGTACCCTTTGTTATGCCCATATCCATAATTCTTCTCTTAACAGCACCTTCACCATTAAGCTTCTTGACTGTTACAGTCTGACCGATTTTTGCATCTCTTAATGTTGCCATAATAAATAACCCTCCATATTTAAAAAATTCATACCATTATTTTATTTGCCATTTCCTTTGAAACAGCTACTCTTGATTCCTTGACATTAACGATTACGTTTCCGCCGATTTCGCTTACAACGGTAACTGCACCGCCTACGACAAAACCTAAATTTTCAAGAAACTTTCTTGTTTCAGGGTTTCCACCCACCTTTTTAATAATGTTTTCTTCTCCGGTATTTGCGAATGTTAAAGGCATCATATTAAATTCCCCCTTTTTTTTATTTCATAAACGGCAGGTTAGGATAACCTAACTCAAAATCTGTTTTTTAGGTTAGCTTTCACTAACCGTATATATAATACTCCGAAAATCGTTTCTTGTCAAGAGAATTTCGGAAAATCATTTCCCAAGACTAATAATTTTCGTAAAATTAGACATGAATTAATGTTAGCCAAAACTAACTTTAGTATATATGCACAATCCTTTGTATTATCAAAGTATTAACCCAAAATATATTAAAAAATTCGGTCAAAAGGCTTGACAAGTGAACAATTGTTTACTATAATATAGGTAAACATTCGTTCACCAAAGAATTTGAAAGGAGCATATAGATGAACTACATCAAAAGCAAAAAGTATACACAATTTGATGAAAAAATGATGGAGCCTAACCCTATAAAGCTTGAAGAAGAATTGCTTTCCGAACACAAAATCCCCGAAAATTCCGTTGTAATGGATTTGGGATGCGGTCAAGGTATTACATCGGTTTTTCTCGCAAAGGAATATAATTTCAAAAAAGTATACGCAACAGACTTATGGAGCAATCCCGATGACAACAGAAAGTTTTTCAGCGAACAGGGGCTTTCCGAAGACCGAATTACGCCGATAAAAGCAGATGTAACAAAGGGCTTGCCGTTTGAAGAACATTCACTTGATGCGGTAATAAGCGTTGATTCTTATAATTATTTCGGACGTGATGAAAAATTCCTTAAT
This sequence comes from uncultured Ruminococcus sp., assembly GCA_900551505.1. Classification (GTDB taxonomy): domain Bacteria; phylum Bacillota; class Clostridia; order Oscillospirales; family Ruminococcaceae; genus UBA5884. Next base: position 3,764 of record URWK01000140.1, read on the forward strand.
GAAAAGATTTTGCCGTATGTCAGAAAAGGCGGTTACATATACATCGCTATTCCGGGAATGAAAAAGGATTGTCATGACAATCTCCCGCCCGAACTTTTATTATCGTGGACACCTGAACAGCTTGACTATATGCATGATACGAAATACTGGAAAAACATCGTTGAAAAGGCTGACGGTATTAAAATTCTTTCGGTACATGAAATGGAAAGCAATGAAGAAGTCTGGAATGACTGGCTTGCACAGGAAAATGAATACGCCATAGGCGACAGAAAATCTATGGAAGCAGGGGCAGGCAAATACCTTAACTTTATCGCAATCATTTTAAAAGTTCTCTGAATCTTTTAAAAAAATCGGGGGGGGGGGGCGCGCCCCCACACAGCAGCGAGCCCCCCCCCCCGCAAAAAAATATTATAAAAAAAAA
>URWK01000141.1 GCA_900551505.1 uncultured Ruminococcus sp.
TTTCCGTAAGCTTCTTTAAGCGAACGTGAAATAGGGTGATTTGAATAGTTTTCGGCAAGTACTGCAAGTTCAAGCAAGTCTGATTCGGAAATCTTGTCGGGGTGAATTGCGGTAACATTGAAAACGCCTTTTGTAAGAGTACCTGTTTTATCGAATACAACTGTTTCGGCTTTTCCAAGTGCTTCAATGTAGTTTCCGCCCTTAATCAGAATACCGCATTTTGAAGCACCGCCTATACCTCCGAAGAAACTGAGCGGTACTGAAATAACCAATGCACACGGGCAAGAAATTACAAGAAATGTTAAAGCTCTGTGAATCCATTCTGTCCAGTTTCCTGTTATAATTGACGGGATTACGGCAAGTACTACAGCCGAAATAACTACAATTGGTGTATAGTATCTTGCAAATTTCGTTATGAAGTTTTCAGCCTTAGCTTTTTTGGCACTTGAATTTTCGACAAGTTCAAGTATCTTTGCAACTGTTGAATTTTCAAAAGCTTTCGTAACCTGCACCTTGAGAAGTCCGCTCTGATTTATGCAACCGCTTATAACGTCATCGCCCTCACGGACATCTCTCGGTAAAGTTTCACCCGTAAGTGAAGAAGTATCAAGCGAGGAACTGCCTTCAAGAATTACACCGTCAAGCGGAACTTTTTCGCCGGCTTTAATTATTATGGTATCACCGACTTTAACGGTATCGGGGTCAACTTCAATTATTTCTCCGTCTTTTTCAATATTTGCGTAGTCGGGGCGTATGTCCATAAGAGCCGAAATAGATTTTCTTGATTTTCCCACAGCGATATTCTGGAAAAGTTCGCCTATCTGATAGAAAAGCATTACGGCAACGCCTTCTTCAAGTTCTCCTGTAAAGAATGCCCCGATTGTTGCGACAGCCATAAGAAAGTTTTCATCGAAAACCTGACCGTGTGCAATATTGCGTACAGCCTTCCATAATATATCATAACCGATTACCGCATATGCAATCAGGAATATACAGGTTGAAACAACTTTTCCAAGCGGTGCGACCATTGCAATAACCAGCAACAGCAAGCTTATACCGATACGGACTAATGTTTTTTTCTGCTTCCGGGACATATAACCCCAACCCCCTTAACTTAATTTTTTGTTTATTTCAAAACGATTTCGCAGTCAGGTTCGATTTTCTTGCAAGCCTTTACTGCTTTCTTCATAATTTCGTCCATCTTTGCTTCATCTGCAACAACTGTAAGTTTCTGCATCATGAAACTTACATTAGCATCTTCAACGCCTTCGATTTTCCTGATAGCGTCTTCCATTTTCTGACCGCAGTTTGCACAATCCAAATCTCTGAGTTTAAATACCTTTTTCATAGTAAAAATTCCTCCCGATAATAAATTATTCTTCAATATGTTCAATTCCCTGGTCAATGATACCTCTTACATGGTCATCGGAAAGGGAATAGAATACAACTTTTCCTTCACGTCTGAATTTTACAAGTTTGTTTGTCTTGAGTATTCTCAACTGGTGTGATACAGCCGTCTGTGTAAGGTTCAGAAGTTGTGCGATATCGCCTACACAAAGTTCCGCTTCAAACAGTGCATAAAGGATTTTGATTCTCGTGGTATCGCCGAAGACCTTGAAAAGTTCCGCAAGGTCATAAAGATTTTCGTCCGGCGGCATTTTATCCGTTACCTGTTTTACTATGTCATCATGTGCAAACAGATATTCAGCTTTTTCATTTTTTTCAATCTCACTCATAAGCAATTATCACTCCTTAATTCATGTCACTAAAGCTCTTGTTCATAATCTCATATGAACATTTGTTCATATGTTTTGACCACGCTTATATAATATACCTTTCAAAGCGATTTGTCAAGAATATTTTGTTAAGATACAATGAAAATTGTGCAAATGCTGAAATCCGGTTGCCTTGTTGCAATTAATATATTTTTGTGATAAAATAAAAAACAAGGGGGATTGATTCATTTGAAGACAAATATAAAAAAACTTACAATGTCAGCTGTGATAGTCGCAATTTCCGTGGCGTGTTCCACATTGTCAATACCTGTCGGAGCATCAAGGTGTTTTCCGGTACAGCACCTTGCGAATATAATAGCAGGGGTATTTCTCGGCCCTTGGTATGCACTCGGAACGGCTTTTGTTACAAGCCTTATAAGGAATATTCTCGGAACGGGAAGTCTTCTGGCATTTCCGGGGTCAATGGTGGGAGCATTTCTGGGTGGGTTTCTGTATCAGAAATTCAATAAACTTCCGCTCGCATATATCGGCGAACTTTTCGGAACGGGAATTATCGGGGCATTGCTTGCGTATCCGATAGCCAAACTCATAATCGGCAATGGCACGGCAGTTCTCTTTACTTATATAATTCCGTTCTCTGTAAGCAGTCTTGGCGGAACGATTATAGCAATTTTCTTTGTACAGGCACTTAAAAGGACAAAGGTTTTCGATGAATTGCTGGAGGAAAGAAAGAATGCTTGAAACATTTACAAGGCTGAGAGAAAACCTTGAAAAGAAAAAACCGCTTGTTCATGTATACGGCAATCCCGTTACTTCAAACGACTGTGCAAATGCATTGCTTGCGGTGGGAGCTTCTCCGATAATGGCGGAAAGTCCTTATGAGGCAGAGGAAATTACACTTAATGCGGATGTGCTTGTGCTTAACCTCGGCGTTCCGTCACCCGAAAAATTAAGGGCAATGCTTATTTCGGCAAAGACAGCCCGGAAGAAAGGTATTCCGATAGTCTTTGACCCTGTGGGAGCAGGAAGTTCCGAATTCCGTAAAGATGCGTCCAGAGAAATTCTTAAAACCGCTCCTTGTCTGATTCGTGGGAACTTATCGGAAATTCTTTCACTCTCGGACGTGAGAGTACAGCAATACGGAGTTGACAACGGGATTTCAGAAACAGTTACGGAAATACTCGAAGTGGCAAAAAAACTTGCGAAACTGACGTGTTCAGTTATAGCGGTATCGGGCAGAAACGATATAATTTCCGATGGCGTAAAGAATTATGTAATTCAGAATGGAGTGACTGCCATGAAGAAAGTTACCGGAGCAGGTTGTATGCTTTCGGCAATAATGGGAGCGTTTCTCTCTGTTTCGACACCTCTTGAAGCATCCGTGCTTGCAACGTCTGTTTTCGGGTATTGCGGAGAAAAGGCTTCTGTATATTGTCGTGGAAACGGAAGCTTGCGGACAGGAATTATTGACGAACTCAGCAACCTTGAAAGCATAGACAGTGAAGATGCTTTTAAGATAATGACAATTTGAAAATACTTTAATAAATCTCCTCTTTCGGAAGTGTGACTTTTGGAAGGGGAGATTTTCTTGTTATAATACCTAATAATTCCTATCGAATTTATATGATTTATTGCCATATTACCAAAAGTGAATTATAAGCCTTGACAAACATGAAAAAGGGTGTATGATAACACCATTGAAAGCATACAAATCATATCGAATTAGTAGGGTAAAAGGAGAGAAATTGCTATGAAAGGAAAAACAGTTATAAGGTCTTTCAGATTTTCAGTAAAGGATTCTGAACGATGTATGCGAATGTGCAGATTGGTTTGATTACGGAAATTCAAATAAGAAAAAAGGAAGATGATTATTATGAATAAGAAATTCAGTAAAAAACTTATAAGTACATTGGCGTTAGTATCTGCACTTTTCATAGCCGTTACGGCTCTTGGCGGTTGCGGTTCGGACAGCGAAAGCGGAGATGGTACAGTTACAGTCACAAATGTTTCATATGACCCGACCAGAGAACTTTACAAGGCATATAACAATCTCTTTGTCGAACACATAAAGCAGGAAAAAGGAACGGATGTTGAAATAATACAGTCACACGGAGGTTCGGGCAAACAGGCTCTTGAAGTAGCCAATGGGCTTGAAGCCGATGTCATTACGCTTGCCCTTGAAGCAGACGTTGACGCAGTAAAGAACGCAGGACTTATTGACGAAGGTTATACCTCGGAATTTTCGCTTGACAGTTCTCCTTACACTTCTTCAATAGTGTTCCTTGTGAGAAAGGGAAATCCGAAAAACATTCATGACTGGAATGACCTGCTTAAAAGTGATGTGGGAGTAATAACCCCTAATCCGAAAACTTCAGGCGGTGCAAGATGGAATTACCTTGCAGGGTGGTACTACTTCGAGAAGCAGGGACAGAGCGAAGAAGAAA
>URWK01000142.1 GCA_900551505.1 uncultured Ruminococcus sp.
CACACTCACCCAAAAAAACCAAAAAACACAACCCTCGTCGTTGGGGGGGGGGGGGGCCCCCCCCCCCGCGCGCGCCCCCCCCCCCCCCCCCCCCAAAAAAAATCAGCTTGTGAGGTCTTCGATAACTTTGCGTAATTCTTGTTCGGTGTCGGCACGGATACCGTCTTTCACAAGTTCTCTGTCGTATTCTGTAAGGAAATTCACAGGTACTCCGAGCGTCTTGTAAGGAGTGCCGCTGTTTTCACGGAATAACGCAAGTTCACCGTCATAATCTTTCAGTACAAATCCGATTTTTTCAGTGGCTGTTGTTTCAACCGGTTCGGCAAGTACATTTTGTCCACGCATCGAGAAAGTGAGCGTTGAAATGGCTATGAACGCTGAAACCGCAAGAGAACTAAGGCATAAAAGAGTGATTTTCTTTTTTGCTGTCATAAGTAATATTCCTCCTTCTGTGGCTATAGTTTCATGTTTACCAGAAAAACTTTTTTTATTCACTGTTTAATTAAATTAAAAAAAAGACTTAACACGGAGAAAAATATATGATATAATAAAGAATATGGGTTACTCCAGATTATTGTGTTTTGAGATAAGCTGATATAACAAAGAAAAAGAAAGGAGTATTTCTGACTGTTTTCACAGCGGAAAATTATGAAAAAGCTATGAGCGAAAATTCTCACAAGACTTCGGGCAAGAAAAAGCCTAAGAAAAAATCAAAACTCAGGGGACTGAAAAAATTCTTTGCCGTTATCGGTACAATGTTGCTTTCACTGTTTCTCATCGTAGTTCTGACAGGAACGATTGTTACAACGGCTCTTACGGTATATGTGCTTGAATTCATGGAGGATACGAATGAAATAAGTATCCATGACCTCGAAACGAATTACTCCACATTTATCTATGCAAATGACCCTGATTCAGGCAATTTGCTTGAACTCTACCATGTAGAAGCCGAAAACAAGCGTATTCCGGTAAGCATCGACAGAATACCGGAACACACAAGAAATGCATTTGTATACGCCGAAGATGAAAGATTTTATTCTCATGAAGGCGTTGACTACAAGCGTACTTTTGCGGCATTTGCAAATATGTTCCTGCATTTCTATTCGTCAAATCAGGGTGGTTCTACCATTACACAACAGCTTGTAAAGAACATCACGGGCGATAATGAACAGACAGCAGAAAGAAAAATCCGAGAAATTTTCAGAGCTATGCAACTTGAAAAGAAATATCCTAAGAATGAAATTCTTGAAGCATATCTTAACTATATTGGTTTCGGCGGTACTGCCAATGGTATCCAGATGGCTGCCAAGAAGTATTTCGGAAAGGACGTTTCAGAACTCACAATTGCGGAAAGTGCTTGTCTTGCAGCTATCCCTAAAAGCCCTGAAACCCTTAACCCGTTTGCAGGAGTGGACAAGAATGGCAAAACAGGGGCTCAGAGAAACGAAGACCGTTATAAAAAATACATTCTCAAAAATATGTACGATAACGGTGTAATCTCAACTACAGAATATCACGAAGCACTTAATGAAAAGCTTATTTTTACAAATTCCGAAGAATATAAGGCTCTTCATCCTGAAGAATTTGTAGAAAAGACGGAAGAGGAAAAACAGAAGGAAGAAGAAAACAAGATTACTTCATATATTGTCGATGCGGCTATATATGAACTCTCAGAATACTTTGAAGAAACAGAAAACATTACTCAGCAGGAAGCTATTTCAAAAATCAACAAGGGCGGTTACAAGATTTATACAACTGTTGACCTTAATCTTCAGGAATATCTCGAAAACAAATACAGCAGTATTTACAATTTCCCCGGTATTTACAGCGAACTCTGGATTGACAAGAACAAAGACGGTCAGTATCAGGATGACGAAATGGAACTTCCGCAGTCAGGTATTATAGTTGAAGGCTATGACGGAAGTGTACTCGGGCTTGTCGGAGGTATCGGCGAAAAGACAACTTCCCTCAGCTTTAACCGTGCGGTAAAGGCCAAGCGTCAGCCGGGTTCATGTATCAAGCCTATAACTTCATACGGTGCGGCACTTTCAAGTAATGCGATTACATGGTCATCAATATTCAATGATGCTCCTGTTCTCCAACTTGCAGATGGTAAATGGTGGCCTAACAACTATGAAGAAAACGGTTACTGGAGTCATGCACCCTGGTATGTTGTAAATGCTCTCAAGATGTCAAGAAACACTATTCCTGCTCAGATTTGTCACAATCTCGGACTGCAAGCCGTATATGATTTTGCGACAGAGAAATTACACGTTGACCTTGCGGAAAAGGACCTTGACTATTCACCGCTTGCGGTTGGTGGTCTTACAAACGGTCTTACACTTAAAAACCTTGCAAATTCATATATTCCTTACGGAAACGGCGGAACATATTACAAGGCACACGTTATAAGCAAAGTTGAAAATGCAGACGGTTCTGTACTTTTCGACTATGCGGAAATTCCGGGCGAACAGGCTGTTGATTCACAGACTGCGACAGTTATGAACAAGCTCTTGCAGGAAGTAGTAAACAGCGGTACAGCTACAGCGGTAAAGAATTATGTATGGAATACGACAGTTGCGGGCAAGACAGGTACTACACAGGATTACCACGATGTACTTTTTGTAGGACTTACACCTGACTTTGTAAGTGCTTTCTGGCTCGGATACGATACACCTTATGACCTTCAGCAGATGGGCGTAAACCAGAATACCGGTCAGCTTTGGGGAAGCATCATGGGCGATTACATCAACAACATGAACACAGGAAAACAATTCCCTGTTGACCCGAATGTAATTGAAGCCTCATATTGTGCATATTCCGGAAACCTTGCTAACGGAAATTGTCCATACGGCGGAACAGGTTATTATAAGTCAGACAATGCACCTTATTGTTGGGTACATTAATTTGCAGTAACAGAAAATAAACAAGCGGGCGGTCAACCTGAAAAGATTGAACCGCCTGTTTTAATAATGGAGGAATTATATGGAATCAGAAGCAGCAAGCCTTAAATTTTCTTGTCCGTGTCATTTCGGACTTGAAAGCGTACTTGTATTTGAGGCAAAAAAAATCAGTGCTGAAAATATTCAGGCACAGAACGGACGAGTTACATTCAACGGAGATTTCAATACGCTTGCAAGAGCGAATATATGCTTTGCGACTGCCGAAAGAGTGCAAATTGAACTTGCGGACTTTCAGGCATATACTTTTGAAGACTTGTTTCAGGGAGTGAAATCCATACCGTTTGAAAATTTTATAGGCAAGCAGGATAAATTTTTAGTTAAGGGATATTCACTCAATTCAAAGTTAAAGAGCGTTCCGACTTGTCAGTCAATAGTTAAAAAAGCGATAGTTGAAAGACTGAAAAGCGTATATAAGATAAATTGGTTTGAAGAAACGGGAGCGGTTTTTCAGATACAGTTTTCAATAATGAACGATAAGGCAGTAATTTTCCTTGACACCACGGGTGAAGGTCTTCACAAGAGAGGTTACAGAAAAAAATCAGTAATCGCACCTATTAAGGAAACACTTGCAGGGGGAATAGTTGACCTTTCAAGAGTGAGAGCGGATACGCTTGTGTGTGACCCATGTTGCGGAAGCGGAACGTTTCTTATAGAAAGTGCCTTGAAAGCAATGAACATTGCTCCGGGACTCAGAAGAAGATTTCTGGCGGAAGCCTGGGAATGTATGCCTGATGAAATTTGGAAGACCGAAAGAGATAAGGCACGTTCGGAAATCAGAAAAGATTCAGATTTTCACGCAATAGGTTATGACATTGACAATGAAGCGGTTGAACTGACACTTGAAAACGCAAAGAGAGCAGGAGTTGCGGACAGAATAACAGTTAAACAGGGCGATGTGAGAAGTTTCAGACAGCCTGAAAATTCCACAGTTATATGTAATCCGCCTTATGGCGAAAGACTGCTTGAAATCAAAGATGCCGAAGATTTGTACAAGGCTATGGGGAAAGTTTTCAGAACACCTGCAAATATTATTTCCCCTGATGAAGACTTTGAGAAATTCTATGGCAAAAAAGCCGACAAGAGAAGAAAACTTTACAACGGCATGATTAAGTGCCAGCTTTTTATGTACTTCAGATAAACGGGAAGCAGATGGGGCGACCCCCCCACCAAAGGGGGGGGGGGGGGCCCCCCAAAAAAAAAAATTTTTTTAAAAAAAA
>URWK01000143.1 GCA_900551505.1 uncultured Ruminococcus sp.
CCCGCGTTTTTTTTTTTTTATTGCCCTCTTTATTAACCCGCCACAAAACAGGGCGGGCCCCCCCCGCGGGGGGGGGCCCCCCCCCCCCCGGAATACACTAAAAAATTATGTAATACTAACCAAATTCTTATCAGATGTCGAACTGTCCGAGGTCCATATCGTTGATAACATAATATGCTGTACTTTCGTCAACATTTACATATACGTTAACCTTCTTGCAGTCCTTCTTATCGTTACCTGTAACGCCAGCCCATTCTTCAACAGCCTGATTTTTAAGGTCTGTAGCCTTGATGGACTTGTTGCTGAACTGAATTTCAACTTCGCCTTCAACTGTTTCAGTCTTTGGAGCAACGATTTCTTCGATTACGGCAACTTTCTTTACCTTTGGTTCAGCCTTTACTTCAACTTTTGCTTCAACCGGTTTTTCTTCTACAGGTGTTACAACTGTTTCTGTTTTGATTTCTTCAGCAACTGTTTTTACTTCTTCAGCTTTTTTTGCCATTGGTGATGGTTTTTTACTGCCTCTTGCCATTTTATTAATCCTCCCAAATTTGTTATTAAATAAACACTTCCTGAAAGCAACTTACATCATATTCCTTTGGAAATATAACGCTCTCCGCTTTCAGCTAATTATATAATCTACGGTTTTATTATAACATTTCTTATTAACAAGGTCAACAGTTTTTTAAAAAAACAGAAACGTGTTGCATTATGCACGAAAGTTTTTCAATAAATTATGCATTCTGACAAAATCGGTGTTGTTAATAAAATATCCGAAAATAGTATATGACTACCAAAATAAAGTTTTCTTTTTGTGCAAATCAACAAATTTATATTGTAGTGTTGACTTTTTATATTGAGAGTGCTAAAATGTAATCGTAATCACAACATATTGTACACTATAGACCTTTAATATAAAATATTAATAAGGAGATTGATACTCAATGAAGATGAAAAGACTCATTTCTGTTGTTACCGCTCTCGTCATCACAGCAGGTACAACCGGAATAATCGCAAGCACACCTAATAATTTCTTTGCCGGCAATACCGCAGGCGTTTCCGCTGAAACCGTTGCTTCTTCCGAACCTATGGGATTTGCAAAGGCTGCCGGTGTTACCTTGCAGAGTATGGACGAAACTTCTTCTACATACGCAAAAGTAAGCAATGCTCAGGAACTTGAAGCCGCACTTAAAAAGAAGTCGGGCATAAAGACTATCGAAATTACTCAGGATATTGACCTTGGCTACAATGTTATTACTGCTGATGGCTCAACATTTACAAGAATCGTTGAAAATAATACTCCTGTCTCCCATCCAACGCTTAAAGAAACCGGCGTTTCAAAAGTTTACATTCAGGACTTTACAGACGGTCTTACAATCTACTCAAAGAATGGTGCTAAAATTCTTCATGCAGGCTTCAACATCAAAAAATGTAAAAATGTTGTCATTCAGAATATTCAGTTTGACGAACTCTGGGAATGGGACGAAAACACAAAGGGCAACTACGACCGCAACGACTGGGATTACATGACCATCGAAAATTGTAACGGCGTATGGGTTGACCACTGCACATTCGGCAAGGCTTATGACGGCGTAATCGACTCAAAGAAAGGTACTAACGGACTTACAATTTCCTGGTGCAAATTCCTTGACGGCGATTCATCACCTGAATTTTTCAAGGCTCAGTTCGATGAACTTGAAGCTAACAAATCTTCAAACGCAATGTATAAATATCTCCGTGATGACATCGGTCTTTCACAGGAACAGATTATGCAGGTTGCTTCACCTCAGAAGAAAACACACCTTATCGGTGCTACAGAACTTTCAGCTGACAATAACGAACTTGAAGCAACTCTCTGCTACAACTACTACGAAAATTCACAGGACAGAATGCCTCGTCTCCGTGGCGGTAATGTCCATGCTTTCAATAATATTATGGACGCTTCCGGCTGTTATGAAGCGGCTAAACTTATTTCAAGTGACGCTTCCACACAGATTTCCTCAAAGGGTTATCACTTCGGAATTACAAGCAACGGTGCTATCTCTACAGAAAACGGTGCAGTATTGCTCGAAAACTGCGTAATCAAGGGCATTAAAAGACCTCTCGGCAACAACCAGAAGGGGGCTGACAAGACAAATTACACAGGTAAAATCGTTGCTAATAACTGTTATTATGAATACGGCGATACCAAATTCACAGGTAACAGCACCGATGCAGATTCTCCTATGACCCCTAACCCTGCTGAAATTATCGACTTCTCATGGAACAGCACGGCAAACCTTACAGGCGGAAAAGTTCCTTATGATTATTCATTGTACAGCCTTGACGAAGTTGAAACCGCTGTAAAAGCAGGTGCGGGCGTAAACGCTTCAACACCTATTGAACCAACCGACACAACAACCACAACCGTTACTACTGCCGAAACAGAACCGACTACTACCACAACAGTTACTCAGCAGACAACTGTTACTACTGTTCCTACTCAGCCGACAGAAACCACAACAGTTACTTCTCCGACAATCACAGCAGATACAATTTTCTGTTCTCCTGACGGTTCGGATACCGCTGACGGTACTCAGGCAAATCCTATGTCATTCAGAAAAGCACTTGAAAGCGTAAAAGCCGGCGGAGCAATTTATATGCTTGGCGGTACTTACAGTTTTGATTCAGTTGTAACAATCGCCGAAACAAACAACGGTGAAGAAGGCAAGTTTAAGACAATCAAACCTTACGGAAATGAAAAAGTTGTTCTTGATTTCTCGGCAGAAAGCTACAACATGGACGATGTAAGCGTAAATGACAGAGGTATTCAGCTTAACGGAAGTTACTGGTACATTTACGGAATTAAAATTACAGGTGCTGCCGACAACGGTATGTATGTAACAGGTAATCACAACAGAATTGAACTTTGTGAATTTGAAGGCAACAGAGATACAGGCTTGCAGATAAGCAGACGTAACTCATCACTTTCAGACATTGCGGACTGGCCTTCATACAACCTCATTCTCAATTGTACTTCATGCAACAATATGGACCCTGCTACAGGTGAAAACGCTGACGGTTTTGCCGCAAAGCTTACTTGTGGTGTCGGAAACGTATTTGACGGCTGTATCGCATACAATAACGTTGATGACGGTTGGGACTTATATGCAAAATCAGCAACAGGCCCTATAGGCGTTGTAACTATAAGAAATTGTATTTCATTCAGAAACGGTCAGACTGCTGAAGGCGTATTCACAAAGAACAGTGACGGTAACGGCTTCAAGATGGGCGGTGGCGGAGTTGGTACTGCTCATATCGTTGAAAACTGTCTCTCATTTGAAAACAAGAAACACGGCTTTACCGATAACAACAACCCTGCATTCTCAACTCTGAAAAATTGTACTTCATTCAGCAACGGCATGGATTCAGGTGCAAACTTCCAGATGGACAGATGTACAGCAGGTACTTTTGAAAACTGTATCTCTTACAAGAACAACAGCGGTACAAGCGACAAGTTCAACGGTACAGGTACAAACCTTGTATTCTTCAACAGCAAGAAATACTATCAGGTAGAAGGTACACTTGCACTCGCAAACTCAAAGGCAGGCACACAGATTACAGGCCCTACAGATGATGATTTCGTAAGTGTTGAAGTTCCTGCTCTCGGTGCAGATGTACATACACTCTGGAGAAATGCAGACGGTTCAATCAACACTCACGGATTTATGCAGTTAAAGGAATCTTCAAAATTCGCAAGCCTCGGAGCAGACTTCGACAATACAACACCTGTTGTTCCTCCGACCCCTACAGAAACTACAACTACTACTGCAACCACTGAACCGACTGACACAGAACCTACTACCACAACTACTACCCCGACAGATACAGAACCAACTACTACTACAACCACACCAACGGATACAACAACTTCATCAGAAAATACCAAAACACTTCTTGGTGATGCTAACCTTGACGGAAAGGTAAATATTGTCGACCTCATGGCCATCGCAAGACATGTAAGTGCTTTGGACACTCTCACAGGTCAGGCGTTCAAAAATGCAGACTATTCTCAGGACGGTAAGGTAAACATTATGGACCTTTACCAAGTCGCACAGAAAGTTGCAGGATTGATTTAAACTTCTACTGAAATCCCTTTATCCTTTCAAGCCCCGCCCCCTCCTTGCTTGGCAAGGAG
>URWK01000144.1 GCA_900551505.1 uncultured Ruminococcus sp.
CCCCCAAAATACTTAAAAACCACACGTCCTTCAAAAAATTATTTATAATAATTAAAAATTTTCTCCTGAAACCCCCCCCCCCCCCCCCCCCCGGGGGGGGGGGCCCCCCCCCCCCTGATATTTAATGAAGCTTTTTGTATTGAATATCGTAGACTATTTTCAGCATAATTTTTTCGGGAATAATCTTTGAGAAGAAAACGCCGGCTTTCATTTTAAAGGTCGGAATAATCAGCGGTTTTCTGCAAAGAGTTTTATCAACGGCATATCTGGCACAAAACTTTACATCGGCAGGCTTTGCACTGAAATGAACGCCTGCACGGTTATTGAAATCGGTATCCACAGGGCCGGGACAAAATACACTTATGCTTACGTTTTTTGTTCTTCTTTTAAGTTCCTCGCTTATCCCGAGTGAAAGCCGGAGAACATAAGCTTTCGATGCGTAGTAAGTCGCAAACAGGGGAGCGGACATAAAACCACCGCTTGAAGAAATATTCAGAATGTAGCCGTAATCATTTTTCAGGAAATCACTGAGAAAAAGTTTTGTGAGAATGTGCGGAGTTCTTACATTCACTTCTATAAGTTCAAGTTCTTTTTCCAGACTGAGTTCAGAAAATTCTCCCAGCATTCCGAAACCTGCATTGTTGACAAGCAGAGAAATATTTTTATCTTTGCAAAATTCATGAAGTATGTACGAATTTTCTTCAATCGACAAATCAAGTGCAATTGTATCACACTGAAAATTTTTCTTGAGTTCGGCTAATTTTTTTTCATTGCGACCTGTAAGAACGAGTTTCCAGCCCAGAGAATGTAAGTAATCAGCCATTTCAAGCCCAAGTCCCGAAGTAGCTCCCGTGACAAGTGCGGTTTTATTTCTTGTCTGTTCCGTAATATTCGTCTTCATCAACTGCACCGATATCTATAAGATACATATCTTCAAAATGGAGAACTTCCTCTATTGTTTCAGGCAGAAGCTTTGTATCCTGTGCAATAAATTTTTTCCTGTCTTCGTCCTGAATAACCGTTTCATTTGTAATCTCCGGAGCATTTTTCGCCAGTTCCTTAATGTTTCCGGGAAGGTCATTAACAGATTTGCCCACGCTCATTGCATAATCGGAAAGTTTCATAACCCCGACACTCAGAAAAAATTTGTCCTGAGAACCGAGAATTTCAGCAACTATTTTCTTGCTGACTTTCACATACTTTGCGATAAACTCAATTTCTTTTTCAACATCAACAATAATATCTTCACTCATAAAAATAAAAATCCTTTCAATTATTAAAAACATCTCTCTGAAGTGCGGAAATATTTGCTTCAAGGTCAACTGAAATTATTGATGAACCGTTGATTGTTGCATAGTTCCAAGTTCCTTCTGCGGGTATTCTGTATTGCTTCATGTCATAAGTCAGCAACAAGGGAGCTTTCAGTGACAGCAGGTACAAATCAACACTTCTTATGTTCGTGGAGAGTTCCGGCAATGCCTTTTGCATATATTCATCGAACACTATCGGGTTAAGGGTTTTGGCTTTCTGCGTAAGTGCTTCAATAACGTTTCGTTGCCTTTGAGTACGTTCAAAGTCCGCATTGCCCACATATCTTATACGGCTGTAGGAAAGTGCCTGTTTTCCGTTAAGGTGAACCATACCGCCACCGCTTAGCAAATCAGAATTTACATCATCGCCCATAATATTGTTTACTTCACTCTGGAGAATAACATTTATAGCGTCTGCCTCTGCATCGGAAATCTGCATATCTATACCGCCAAGAGCATCGGCAAAAAAGGCGAAAGAACGGAAATTGACAGTAATACATTCGTCAACGTCTATACGGAAATTCTGCCTTATAGTGTCGATAAGTAAGTCCTGCCCTCCGTAAGCATATGCAGAATTAAGCTTGTCGCTTCCATGCCCTGCAATCGGAACATATATATCTCTCATTATTGAAGTCAATGTAACCGTGTGGTTATTATCATTTATTGACATCAAAATCATTGTATCGGAACGGGAATTTTCACCCGTTGAACGTCCGTCAGTTCCGACAAGTAAGATATTTCTGACACCTTCGTTGTAAATAGGCTGAGTACCCGAAACGGAATAACTGTTTGATTCAGACTTGTGCATCATTCCTATGTATCTTACAGCGATTATCGAGTAAGCCGAGAAAATCAGTGCCACGATACATAGCAGGCAAGTGATGAAATTGCGGAAACCATGCTTTTTCTTTTTATGTTTTTTTGTATCTTTTTTAGCCATAGTAAACCTCTTTTCTTTTGTTCCGGTATATTATTATAATATATACTCAAATATAAGTCAAGAAAAACAACAGGGCGAGCCAACTTCACAACTTAGTTATGAAGTTGGCTCGCCCTGATAAAGAGGTTCAGAAAAGTTTCCTGAGCTTTTTTCTTATACTGAGGCAAAGACATATAACAGCTGCTGTATAAGTCAGAGCCTGCACAGCATCAAAACAGATTTCCCCGATAAGTTTCATTCGGCTTTTGCGTTTGTTGTGTTTTATTTTGTTTATCGGGGAAACATGGCATTTTGATTTTCTTTGAGTTTTCATACTTATTCACTCCTTTGTTTATGTGTAACTTACGTTTATTATACCTTAATTATAGATGTTTTATCAGTGAAAGTCAACAGACATGACAGATAAAAGTTTTGTTGTTGCGTATTGCAATTCTTTTGAATTTACGATATAATATATTTAAATAGCGGAAGCTATCAGAATAAAGAAATTAAGAAAGGGTGTTTTGCAAGATGAAGTTTTCAAAAATGCATGGTATAGGCAACGATTATGTATATGTGAATTGCTTTAAAGAAACTGTGGAAAATCCCGAAGCAGTATCAATTTTTGTAAGTGACAGACGTTTCGGAATAGGTTCTGACGGACTTATCCTTATAATGCCGTCTGACAAGGCTGATTTCAGAATGAGAATTTTCAACGCTGACCGTTCTGAAGCCATGATGTGCGGAAAAGGTACACGTTGCGTAGGAAAATATGTATATGACCACGGTATGACAAACAAAACAGATATTACTCTCGAAACAAACTCAGGAATTAAATATCTGAAACTTTTTGTAAAGGATGGGAAAGTTGACAGTGTAACAGTTGATATGGGAAAAGCCATTCTGAAACCGAGGGATATTCCTGTAGATTCAGACCTTGACCTTTTTGTTGCACAGCCTGTTGAAGTTGCAGGTAAAGAATATAAAATTACCGCTGTATAGTTCCCTTGGTGAATAGGGAGTTTATACAGCGGTAATTTTTTTAGAGATATAGTAATTTAAAATAATACGATTCCAGCTTCGAAGGTTGCTTTGTGGTCGAACATGCTACTGTGACCATACTGGCGGGTCCAGCTGTATCCTCCTGAAGCAAAGATTCCCAATTTACTTCCTATGCGATATTCTACGTTTATTCGTGGTTGTAAAGCATATAGTCTTGCTGGTATTCCTTGGTTCTTATTATCAAGTGTTTCAATATGGTAAAATCCTGCATCTGCACTCAGCTCTAGTCGCGGGAGGAGAGAACAATATAAACCTCCCCGATAGAATGCCGAAGCGGATGCTTTATAATCGGAATTTAAGTAAAATGCTCCGCCTCCAAGTTCTGTATATGTATGTCGATTTTTAAAACGTATAGCCAGATTTACCTTGTTGAGATTGCCTCCTGAGATAATCATCTGGTAGTTTGTATGGGGAGTAATGTTGATACAGCCTATTTGATGTGCTGTACTATCTTGACTGATATTTACAATACCCAGTTGCAAACCTTTTGCAGTTTTGACAGATACATTTGCCAGACCTGCCTGCAAACCGTTGTTCTGTTCTCCATAGTTTGTGATACCCAATTGCATTCCTCGATTATCCACAGCTATATTTCCTAATGCGGCAAGTTGCAGACCTTTGTTCTGAGTTCCGGCAACGTTCAGTAAACTGGTAAGCTGTACTCCTTTCAGGGTTTCTCCGCTTACATTCATTAAACCACCTATAAAGACACCTTTTTGTGTTTTCTTTGTAACATTGGCGAGTCCTGCAAAATGTACTCCTGAGCTATTTCTGCCTGCAATGGTTACCAGTCCACCTATAAAAATACCTTTTGCATCTAGTCCGGCAACTTTACCAATACCAGATACTGAGATAACTGAAGAGGAATATCCTGTTACATTC
>URWK01000145.1 GCA_900551505.1 uncultured Ruminococcus sp.
TCATATTAATCCCGAAATAATATAACGGGCTTTTGACAAAATAAAAAAGACGTTTCAATTTCCTTATATAAACTTACCGGAAATCGAAACGCCATTGTTTCAATTTTTAAAATCAGATTTTCAAACTTCTGTGCAGTGACATCTCTGTGTCAACCACTGTTGTTATAATACAACATTCTTTCGGCTTTGTCAAGTGGTTTAAGAAAATTTATGTAATCTGTCCAAAACCCTTGCTAAGAGGGGCTGTAAATTTTAAAAAACAAATAAATCGGCTTCTTCAATATATTCGCTGTCACTGACTGGAAATCATATCCACGCTTAAACACCTGTGTTATTTACGGTTTTACGCTTGACAAAACACAATCTTATATGGTATAATTGTTTCTCGGAAATACAACTGTTTCTGAATGACGGACTGTTTCGGAAATCAGACCGGAATAATATGAAAGTGAGTGTGAATACGGCTTAAATGGACATTATCAAAAACTCACAGTTCATTGTTGTTAATGCAAGTGTACTTCCTGAAATCTTTGTAAAGGTTCTTGAAGTCAAAAAGCTTCTTGCAAGCAGAGAAGAGAAAAGTTCCGCTTCTGCCTGTAAAAGAGTTGGAATTTCACGCAGTGCCTATTATAAATATCGGGATTGTGTATTTTCCTATGAAGAGCGTCTGACGCAGAATGTTATTACGATTTCAGCAGTACTGAGAGATGAAGAAGGCGTTCTTTCCAATGTTCTCTCAAAATTATATTCACTCAATGTCAATATCCTGACATTAAATCAGAGTGTTCCCGTTGACGGCGTAGCAACTGTTACTGTTTCCTTACGTCTTAACAAAGAAAACGGATATGTAAACTCTCATGATATTCAATCTGCTGTTTCTGCCGTTTACGGAGTTGTTGAAGTAAAAATCCTTTCAGGCGAATGATTTCACTGTTGAAAGGTACATAAAAAATTAAAATCGGAGGTTATTTGTATGAAAAAATTTGCCGTTCTCGGCTATGGTGTAGTCGGTTCCGGAGTAGTAGAACTTTTCTATAAAAACAAGGCTCATATCGAACACAATGCCGGAGATGAAATGGATATAAAATATATCCTTGATATAAGAGAATTTCCTGAAAGCCCTTATGCAGACAAGTTCACAAAGACTATCGACACTATTCTTAATGATGATGAAGTTTATGCGGTTGCCGAATGTATGGGAGGAATCCACCCTGCATTTGAATTTGTAAAATCATGCCTCGAAAAAGGTAAGAGCGTTTCAACTTCAAATAAAGAACTCGTTGCCGAAAAAGGTGCTGAACTTCTCGCAATCGCAAAGGCTAAGAATTGTAACTTCTTCTTTGAAGCAAGCGTAGGCGGTGCTATTCCGATTATCCGCCCTCTCCACAAGTGCCTTGCCGCTAACGAAATCAGCGAAATCGCAGGTATTCTCAACGGTACTACAAACTTTATCCTCACAAAGATGATTGAAGACAAGATGAAGTTTGAAGATGCTCTTAAAATGGCTCAGGAACTCGGTTATGCCGAAAGAAATCCTGCTGCCGATGTTGAAGGTTTTGATGCTTGCAGAAAAATCTGTATTCTTTCATCTCTCACATACGGCAAACACGTTTATCCTAAGAGCGTTCACACTCAGGGTATCACAGAAATCACTCTTGAAGACGTTCAGTTCGCTAAGAAGTGGGGCGGTGCGGTAAAGCTTATCGCTGATGTCAAGAAGCTCGACAACGGCAAAATTCTCCCTGTCGTTATGCCTATGATTGTTCCTTTCACAAACCTTATCGCAAGAGTTGACGATGTTTTCAACGCAATAATGGTTTCAGGTAACGGCATTGACAAGACTTTGTTCTACGGCAGAGGTGCGGGAAAGCTTCCTACTGCAAGTGCGGTTCTCGGTGATATCATTGACGAAGTTAAGCACAACAGAACAGTCCTTTCACAGTACTGGGAACAGTCTGAAAATGACAGCTTTATCGAAGATTATTCACAATTTGAAGCAAGAATGTATTTCAGAACTTCAAAGCCTGTCGAAAGCAGTATTATTGAATCTTACATTGACAATCAGGGCAGTGAAAACTATGCATTCGTAACTGAAAAGATGAGCATTGCAGGTGCTGAAGCAGTTGTTGCACATCTCAAATCTCAGGGTATTGAAACACTTTCATTTATTCCTGTACTTGATATTGAATAATCAGAGGTTTTCAATATGATAAAAATCCGTATTCCTGCAACAAGTGCAAATCTCGGAGCGGGCTTCGATGCTCTGGGGCTTGCGATGAACTATTACAATTATGTTCAGATGGAAGAAAGCGACCATATTGAAATTTCATCTGTTGACGATACTCCGATACCTACAGACGAAAATAACCTTATTTACCAGTCAGCGAAATCACTTTACGAAATCTGTGGCAAGAAGTTAAGCGGACTGAAAATCATCCAGGAAAACAATATTCCCATGACAAGAGGACTCGGAAGCAGTTCGGCGTGTATTATAGCGGGGCTTGTCGGAGCGAATACTCTTATGGGAAATCCGTTTTCGCTTGATGAAATGGTCAATCTTTCCGCACAGATTGAAGGACACCCTGACAATACCGCCCCTGCACTACTTGGCGGAATAGTTACCGCTGTTTTTGACGGACGCTGTGTTCATTGGGTAAAGCAAGAAGTTTTTACCACTCTTAAATTCGTTGTTGTTATTCCTGACTTTGAACTCAGTACGGAAAAGGCAAGAGAATGTTTGCCGAAACAAATTCCGCATACCGATGCAGTTTACAATCTTTCAAGAGCCGCATTATTTTCGGCATCTTTGCTTACAGGCAAGTACCAGAATCTTAAAACTGCGGTTGATGACAGACTTCATCAGCCTTACAGAATAGAACTTATCCCCTACGCCAAGGAAGTTTTTGAGATGTCTTATGAATGGGGAGCTTATGCTGTATATATAAGCGGTGCAGGTCCTTCAATCATGTCCATTGTCGACAACAACAATAAATATTTCTGCGGAAAAATGAAATTTGCACTTGAGAAAATGGGGCTTACAAACTGGCAGGTAAAGACTTTTGAAATTGACAATCAGGGGACAGTCGTTATAGAATGACATTTACCCATATTTGAATATAAATAATCGGCGACCGCTATTTAAAGCGGTCGCCGATTCATATTATTAAGAAAATAATGGTATTTCCATTTCTCATGTTGATGAAGTTTGGCAATAGAGTTCTATATGATATCATCTAATAATTACAATTTTAATAAAAATATTAACACACAATTAACTTTTCAGTTGACTTTATTAGGGGCAAAAATATATTATATGTCATATTATGTTATAAAGGAGTGTGTTTATTTATGCCAAAAGTTTTTTTAAGCCCCTCTACCCAGGAATGGAATGAGTATCTCACGGGAGGAACGGAAGAAGAATATATGAACTTGATAGCCGACCGAATGGAGCCTTATCTGCGGTCAAGCGGAATCGCATTCGTGAGGAATGACCCCGACAAGAACGTTGCCGGTGCTATCGCTGATTCAAACGCAGGCGAGTATGATGTTCACCTTGCGTTACATTCAAATGCAGGCGGAGAAAATTTTGTAGGTAAATTGCGTGGTATAGATGTCTATTATAACCCTGAGAATTCTTACAGTCAAACTCTCGCAACAATTATCGCAAACAATCTTCAAACAATTTACCCACTTCCGAAAAAAAGCCGTGCATTGCCTGCAACAAATCTTGGCGAAGTCCTGAGAACAAATGCTGTTGCCGTGCTTGTGGAACTTGGATACCATGATAATCCGCTTGACGAAGCTTGGATTAAAGGCAATCTCAATGCTATCGCAAAAAATCTTGTAAGGTCACTTTGCGACTATTTCGGAATTCCTTTTGTCGAGGCTGGACCTGTACGGCGTGGAATTGTTATAACAGAAGGCGGAAATTTAAACTTACGCCGTTTTCCATCTATGAACGGTGAAATTATAGGTTCTCTGCCTGACGGTGCAAATGTTGTTGTTTATGGAAAAACCGGAGATTGGTATGTTGTCAGCTACCAGGGGCAAATCGGCTATGCAAATGCTGATTTTATAATTATAGGTTAATTTCTCCAAAATTCCACAACAAGTCGGGGGCGATTTCTAAATTTTTTAA
>URWK01000146.1 GCA_900551505.1 uncultured Ruminococcus sp.
GATGCTATGCGGTACGAGATGTTGAAAAAATACCGCCCAGACTGCAAGCTTTGTGTGGACGGGCGATACAGGCAGCTTCAAATAGATATTGATATTGAATGTCCGCAAGAGAAGGAAATCAAAATGGAACATCTGGGCTTATCTCTTGACGACCTGCTCAATTTTTGATTTTGATTTTGATAAGGAGGAAAAAACAGCGTGAATAATGAAATCGCAACTAACTATGTAAAAGCGATTGAAGTGCATCGCAGAATTACATTAAATGCACAGCTCGCACAAACGGCAATTGTTGAAATGTGCAAATGTCTTAAAATGATGAAAGACGAAAAACTTTATGAAAGTCTGGGGTACGGAGAGTTTGAAGAATATGCGGAAAAAGAATTTAACATCAAACGCAGACAGGCTTACAAATACATTTCAATAGCCGAAAACTTAAACAAAAATTTTGTGCAGTCGACTGCACAAATCGGAACGGAAAAACTCTATCTGTTGTCTACTCTTTCCGAAGAACAGCAGACAGAAATAAATGATATTACGGATATCGAGAAAATAACCGTAAGGCAACTGAAAGAACAGATTAAGGAGCTTGAACGCAGGACGGACAACATAACGCAGGAAAAAGCACGAGCAGAAGCCGAAATAGAGGCACTACAGAATGTTAATGGCAAACTCATAGATAAGAGCAGGTCACTTGAAAGACAACTTAAAGCGATTGAAGACAAGCCTGTTGAAGTCGCTGTAGAAGAAAAGATTATCGAAGTGCCTGTTCCTAATGAGGAATATGAAAAAAAGTTAAAAGACTTTGAGCAGAAAAAAGAGCAGACAGAAAAAGAAATTGCAAAGCTTAAAGCAGAAATCAGCCGAAGAGCAGGACAACAGCCGGAGAGTCCTGAAAAAATCAAATTTAAGATTCTGCTGACAGCAGCATATGACAGCGTACAGCGTGCAGTAGAATTTATTCAGTCTGTCGACAGTCCTCAGAATCGTGAACTGTATTTGAAACAAATCCGCAAAATCATGACCCTGATAAATTAACTATTCAGCCCCTGAAAAACGGGGCTTTTTTATTTGCCTTAAAAGTTCCCACATTTAAGACTTGCACAAAATGTAGTATATGATATAATTAAAATATAGTAAAAATCTATATATAGTTATGTGAAAGGAGATACCATGATATGCGTTGAATTAATCATTGATTTGATAAAGCCGTTCAGAGAAAAGGAAACTCTGACCGAAGAAGAATTGCAGGAGCTGTCTATCCTGCTCGGAATACTTCAAGAAAAAATCTTAAAAATTCCAAATGTCACATTGCAAGAAGTTCTGATACAGCGGTACATATACGGAAAATCTTTGAGGGATATAGCTGCCGATATGCATTACAGTTATGACTACATACGGGAGCTTCACAGTAAGGCAAAAAAAGTGTTTTTCGATGAGCTATGAGATACACAGCTGAACAAATTGCAGAACTGATAAAAACAAACCAAACCCACAAGTTTTACAACAGTCGGGAATGGCGAAAGCTTTCACATACGATAAAATCTGAGTATCATAATGAGTGCTACGCTTGCAAACTAAAAGGTAGATACAGCCGTTCAAGAATTGTTCACCATGTTAGACATCTGAAAAAATTCCCTAACCTTGCCTACAGCCGTACATATACGGATACTGACGGAACTGTACACTTACAGTTAGTTCCACTTTGTCATGCCTGTCATGAAGAACAGCACAAAAAATCCAATTATACTAACAAATCATGGACAAATGAAGAAAAATGGTGACCCCCCTGTTAGAAAAACGGAAATTTAAGGGGAATGCGGACACCGTAAAGGGGTTTTATACAGTAGAGATTTTTCACACTCAAAAATAGGGGGGTGGTATCTTGGAAAAAGATGAAATCCAAATTTCAGCAAAGGTTCTCAAACTTACTCCGAAATATAAGAAAATCAGAAAAACCCTTATTGCTCAACTGAAAAATAAAAATGCAGATATTCCAACGTTTACAGACCTTATTGATGATTATATGACCCTTTGGATTACAAAAGAGCTGTTGAAAGCTGACATTGAAGAAACAGGAGTAAAGCTTGCTTATAACAATGGGGGCGGTCAAAGTGGATATAAGGAAAACCCAAGCATAGAAAAATTCTATAAGGTTAATTCTCAAATGCTTAAAATTCTCTCAGAGCTAAAAATTAAAACTGATAGTATAGGCATAGAAGTTGAAGATGAACTGTGAGATTCAACAGTATATCAGCCTTGTAAGAAGCGGGAAATATGAAGTCTGCAAGGAACAACTAAAGTTGTGTGATTACATTGAAAAAGTATTTGAAACGGAAGATATTTATGTAGATGAAACTCAGCTTGAAAAATACCTTGCATATCAAAAATATTTTCCTTATCAGCTCTTTGAATGGGAAAAGTTCTGCTTTGCCCTGCACAACTGCACCTATAGAGAGGACGGGCGTTTACGATTTCCGATACTTTTCATATTTGTAGGTCGTGGAGCAGGCAAGAATGGCTACCTTGCATTTGAAGACTTTTGCCTGCTCACACCTGTAAACGGCATAAAAGAGTATCATATTGACATTTTTGCAACATCTGAAGAACAGGCAAAACCATCTTGGATTGATGTGTATAACGTTCTTGACAGCAACAAACAGAAAATGCGAAATCATTTCTACTGGACTAAAGAGGTCATAAGAAATCTTAAAACGGGTTCAGAACTAAGATACATGACGGCAAACGCCAAAACTAAGGACGGCGGTAGACCGGGGAAAGTAGACTTTGACGAATATCACGCCTACGAAAATTACAAGCTCATAGGCGTAGCAGTCACTGGGCTTGGCAAAAAAGCACTTCCACGTCGTACAATTATGTCTACAAACGGACTTGTAAGAGGTGGCCCACTTGATGACATTATAGAAAGATCTGTAGGTATTCTTAATGGTGAAACAAGTGACAATGGTATGCTCCCATTTCTGTGCTGGCTTGATGATGAACAGGAAATACATAATGAAAAAAACTGGACAAAGCCTAACCCGTCACTTCCATATCGCCCTGACCTCTTGCAGGAACTGCAACTCGAATATAATGACTATGTTCTAAATCCTGTAGTTAATATTAGCTTCCTCGTAAAACGAATGAATAGGCAGGTCAAAGAAACTGAAACTTCAGTTACTTCATGGGAAAATATACTTGCTACAAATCAGGCGATAGACGAAAGCTTACTTTTCGGTCAGCCTTGTGTAGTGGGGTTTGACTACATGAAAACCACAGATTTTCTCGGAGCAGGACTGCTTTTCAGGGTAGAAAAAAAAGATATATGGATAGCCCACACATGGGTGTGCAAACAGTCAAGGGACATTCCGAGGATAAAAGCACCGCTTCAAGAGTGGGAAGCACGGGGGCTACTGACATTCGTTGATGCTCCTGAGATACCGCCCGACCTGCCGGTGACGTGGGTTGCAATGAAATCGGCAGAATACAGTAGTCAGATTTTAAAGGTCGGAATTGACAACTACAGGTATACACTGCTTTCAAAGTCCATAAAAGAAATTTTATTTCCTTATGCTGAGAATATCAAAGAGTTTGTGACACTACTCAGACCATCGGACGAAATGAAACGACTACCCGTACTCATAAGCGATTTTACTAATCACCGCTATGTGTGGGGCGACAATCCTTTACTTCGGTGGGCGTGCAATAACTGCAAAACCGAGTGTGTAGGTATAAATACGATTATAGGGAAAATCGAACCAAGAAGCCGAAAAACAGACCCTTTTAAAGCTTTTGTTGCGGCTGAATGTGTTTCGGACGTGCTTGACGTACCTACACTGTCGGATATTCCCGAAAGTTCCTTTTCTTCAACTTACATTTTTGATTAGTCAGGGGGGTGAAAGAACTTGAATATAAAAAACTGGCTTTCTT
Organism: uncultured Ruminococcus sp.; assembly: GCA_900551505.1. Lineage (GTDB taxonomy): Bacteria > Bacillota > Clostridia > Oscillospirales > Ruminococcaceae > UBA5884. The sequence goes on from URWK01000146.1 coordinate 3,928, forward strand.
CATTATTCCGGAATACCGATAAAGTATATATAAATACCTATCAGAACGCCGAAACGAAAATATATATAGAGATGTTTTCCCTGTTCACTGTGGTTGAATTTATTGCCGGGCTACTTTCAAAATGTCAGTTCAAGACATTTTATGATAACAGTGAAGTCAAGGGACTTG
>URWK01000147.1 GCA_900551505.1 uncultured Ruminococcus sp.
AATCTGAAATCCGCCCCCATCTGCTTCATCTGCTCAGAACTTCAAAAAAGCCCCCGCAAACTGATTGCAGGGGCTTTATTATTATTCAAACTTTATGCCTTTTTTCTCAAGCTCTTTCTTGAACTTTTCGTCTTCCTTTTTACGTCTTTCAAGTGCTTTCTGCTCTTTTTTGGTAAGAGGCTTTTTCTCTACGGGCTTTTTCTTAACTGTCTTCTTAGGCTCATTTTTCGTAGGTATGTATTCCTGAAAATCAAGTTTGATTTCCTTTTCTTCTTCGGACTTGCTGTATTCTTCGCCTGTAACGGCACTGAGTACGTCCTCGATTGAATCAAGTATCTGTGCCTGACCTGACTTTTTGTTGAGGTTTCCAAGTATCGGGGATTCTGATTTCGGTTCTTCAAATGAAAGTACAGAAACATTGACATTTCCGTAATGTGTGTCAGGTTCTTTCTTGCTTTCGCTTGCCTGCTGAGGCACTACAAGTTTACCTTGATTGTTGTACTGAAGCATTATCGGCTGTCCAAGGTTATTATATATAAATGGCTGTCCGTACTGGTTATACATAACCTGATGAGGCTGATTGTCATTATATACTATCTGATTAGTAACTACAGGTTGCTGTACAACTACAGGCTGTGGAGGTATAATATTCGGTTGCTGAACAGGTGTAACCATATTCTGTACCGGCTGTTGTGGCATTGGCTGAGGTGTAACAACGGTCTGTACAGGCTGTTGAACAGGTGTAACTATATTCTGTATTGGCTGTTGTGGCATCTGTTGCTGAATTTGTTGCATTGTCGGAGGAACAATATTCTGCATCTGTGGCATTTCCGCAGACTGCTGTTGTATCGACTGAACCGTACGCATCGCCTGAACTGTCTGGGAGCTTATAACCGCCTGAGAATTTGTTACGTTCTCCATATGTTCAACTTGTTTTTCCTGGGCTTTCTGTACAGACTGCAAATCATCTGTAACTTTACGCAATGACTCAATAACATCAACAAGGTTTTCTTTACCCTTTTCGGCGGTTTCCCTTCTGTCATTAAGTACTGTCTGCTGTGCTTCAGGGTTATTAGCTATATCTGCCATAAGGTCTTCAACAGAAACAATTCCGTTTACGCTTTCGTTGTGTTCCTTGCCTGTAATGGTGATAGTCTGGAACATCTTCGCTTCATCGGTGACATATTCTTTCTGTTTGTCATCTTTGAAAAGATTTTCTGCAATCTTGTCAAGTGTGTCTGCCTCTGTTTTTTCCTGCTCATTCTTTTCTGAGATTTCACCGTCAGAAATATCACCCATCTGCAATACATCAACAACTTCATCTGCCCTGGCTTCTTCTTCGGCAGGGATTATATCAGGAGTCTTAATTTTTTCATCTTCAATATCAGGAACAATTTCGGATAGTGTCGGCACTTCGATATTATCCAAATCCGCTATATCCACAACATTGTTTGCAGGTTCTTCCTGCGGTTCTGGTTTTGCACTTGCCAAGGTCGGTACTTCGATTTCGCCGAGGTCGTCCATTCCGAGAACTTCGCTTTCAGGTTCTTCTTCCGACTCTGAAATAATTTCTTCTAATGCAGGCACTTCAACTTTATCCAAGTCCTCTATATCCACTACATTATTAATTGGTGTTTCTTCCAATTCCGGCTTCACACTTGCCAATGTTGGCACTTCAATTTCACCTATATCTTCTATGCCAAGGTCTTCTATCATAGACTTTGAAAAATCATCATCTATAGCCTTTTTCGGAGGTGGTGCAAGCTCTTCCTCCTTCTTTGGTCTTTCATGATGTGATGAACGCAGATACTTATTAAGCATATCATCAAGGCTGTCAGCGTCAAACTTACGACTTGCAGTCTTCTTAGGTGTTTTTTTAGGTCTTTCGGTCTTAGGTTCTTCCTTTACAACTTCCTGAATGGTTTCCTCAACTTCCTCAACTTCCTCGACTTCAGGTTTATCAGTTTCTTCCACTACAGGTGTTTCAACAATTTCAGGTGCTTCAGGTAATTTTTCCTCTTCCCTGTCATAAGGTGGTACGTCCATATAGCGAGGAACTGAAGACCTTACATCCTCATCTTCATCATCTTCATCACCGTAAATTCTCTTTTCAATGCTCTTGATATGTTCATTTGTCGCACTGTCAGCCGTTTCCGACTTCTTGCCCCCGCCTATAAAAGAACTGAGCATTCCGAGAGGATTAAAACGTCCACTGCCGAAATCTTCTTCCTCTACTGAACCCCCGCTTTTCTTAATACGTTTTTTTTCTTCTTTAAGTTCTCTTGCTTCTCTCTTGTTGCTTTCCCTGATGAACTTCTTTACGAGAACTTCTTTACATTTCATACAGGTTATTTCTTTTACGTCAAGACACTCACCGCCTATATCGTATCTTACGAGGTTTTCGGCTTTGGTAAGATTTATTCCGCAACCTGTTTTCTTTTTACTGTCTGTACCATGAACATCGGTACTTCGGGTATCCTTAACGAGATAAATGGCCATTGGCACCCTCCCCAATATTTTATATTTTAGCTTAATCTTCGATTAAAAAGATTTAGCTAACATTATACATAATGATTTCACGGTATACAATTATTTTTTATTCCGATAAAAAATTCTCTTAAAAAAACGTAATTCGCATACCAATCACAAATATTATACTATGATTTTTCAAAAAAATCAACACTTTTGACTACAATTATACGCTGACATATTGTGGTTTTATACAATATCACAGAAAAAATTACTGTTTTTTCTGTATTTATGACACAAATATCGTTTTTCTTATTTTTCTGTACTATTAATTTCAACAAACTGCGAACACTCTGGAAATAGTTGCTTTGTCAAAAAGCTTTATTTTACTTGACAAACAGGCGTAAATTTAGTATAATATATTAAACAAAACAATAATCATTATTATATCATACTTATGAATACTTAAAGCCATTCAATATATTAAGGAGTTTGAAATGAGATACTCAAAACAACGTGAACTGGTTCTTGAAACGGTTCTGAAGAATAAAATTCACCCTACAGCCGATGAAGTGTATATGCTGATTCGTGACCGTTGCCCCGGAATAAGCCTCGGCACTGTATACCGTAACCTGAACTTTCTTGTTGATAATAAAAAACTTAGGAAAATCTCAATCCCCAATGGTTCAGACAGGTTTGACGAGAATGTTTCAAAACATCACCACATGATTTGTAGAAATTGTGGAAAAATGTTTGACGTCGAAATACCACAAAGAGAACTTAACAGAATTACAAACTTTATTCACAACAGAACCGGTTTTCTGGTGGATACAAGCGATATAACCCTTGAGGGCGTTTGCAGAATGTGTTCAAAAGAGCCTGAAAAAGAGTTATCAGAAAAAATATAATTGCACATAATACATAAGTATTAATTTATAGGGAGGTAATTTTTATGGAATTACAGGGTTCAAAAACAGAGGCTAACCTTATGTCCGCTTTCGCAGGCGAATCGCAGGCTTACACAAAGTATAACTACTATGCTTCAAAGGCAAAAAAAGACGGCTATGAACAGATTGCTAAAATCTTTCTCGAAACCGCAGGTAACGAAAAAGAACACGCTAAAATCTGGTTTAAGCTTCTGCACGGCAACACAATTCCCGATACTCTCGCAAACCTTGAAGACGCTGCCAACGGAGAAAACTTTGAATGGACAGATATGTATGCGGAGTACGCCCAGACCGCCAAGGAAGAAGGTTTCACCGAAATCGCATACCTCTTTGAAGCTGTCGGAAAAATCGAAAAGGAACATGAAGCACGTTACAGAAAACTTATCGAAAATATCGAAGGCGGACTTGTGTTCTCAAGAGATGGGGATGCTATCTGGCAATGTTCAAATTGCGGTCATATCCATATTGGAAAGTCCGCTCCCGAGATGTGTCCCGTCTGCAAGCACCCTAAAGCATACTTTGAATTGATGGCAAAAAATTATTAAAAACTCTTAAATTTGACCAACCTATTTTCTTAAAATATACTTTTCGGGGGGGGGGGGGGGGGCGGGGCGAGGGAGCGGCGCAACCCCAAAAAAAAAAAAAAAAAAAAAAAAAAAAAAATT
>URWK01000148.1 GCA_900551505.1 uncultured Ruminococcus sp.
TTTTAATAATTATAACTTTATATATACAAAATTAATAAAATTAAATATATATTATTATTTTTTTCTTTGCCCCCTTCCCCCCTCCCCCCCCCCCCCCCCCCGACTTTTTTAAGTTATCTCCTTAACAGTCCCTGAATACGTCTTGCCGTCAAGGTCTATCGTAATAGGTACGGCACTTGGAACTTCTCTGTCGAACCCGTTCAACTTAGCTTTTTTTATCGTATCGGGGTAATCTCTGTAAGAAATATCTCCGTCAACCTGATATTGTATTCCCGAAACAGTTGTAAGCCCGTATTGCCACAGCCCCCCGAAACTGTTATCAAGTGCAGGTCTTTCCGCCCAGTCCGCAAGCCATTTGTCAAACCTGTTTATCTCAGAAAGTATAAGCCGATTTTCAAACCAATTAAGATTGCTGTATATTCCCACATAATAGCCCGATGACTGAACGGTATCACAGAATGTTATTACATTCTCCGTAAGTTCTTCCCTGCTCAGTGACCTTAAAGAGCTGTTTTCAACGTCAATATATACGGGATATTCAAATTGCTTACCTGAAAGCCAGCTTAAAAAAGCTTTCGCCTCCTCAATCGCTTGTGTTTTATTTCTTGCATAAGAATAAATATACGCACCTGCATTAAGCCCAACGGCTTTTGCATTGCGGTAATGATTTTCAAACATATTATCTTTTGTAGTTCCGAAGCCTGCACGGATTATAACAAAGTCCGTACCACTTTCCTTGACCTTTATAAAGTCTACATTTGGCTGATAACTTGAAATATCTATACCGTGTATCACAAAAATTCCTCCTCTGCATATTGCTGTTATTATTTATATTCCCGTATGTTAATGATTGTGAAATCTTTTTAAGCAGGTCGCCCTGTAAAAAAATTTGTTTTAAGTCTTGACATATGCGATTTTTTGTGATATAATAATTGCGTTGTGTTAAAGGTTTATACCTCACACGATGCTATTTTAGCACAGTCGGTAGTGCACCACATTGGTAGTGTGGAGGTCGCCGGTTCGATTCCGGCAAATAGCTTATTAAAAAACGGATTCTTTTTAAAAGAGTCCGTTTTTTCGTTTAAAACAGGCGGCTTAAAATAGCTGTGCGATTTTAAGCCGCCTGAATATTTTATCAGTCGTCAATTTCTTTAATTATTCTTGCAGGGTTTCCGCCTATGACAACATTATCACCAAATGACTTTGTAACCACCGCACCGCTTGCGACAACCACGTTATTCCCAAGCGTTACGCCCGGATTGATTATACAGCCTCCGCCGAGCCAGCAATTATCGCCGATAGTCACAGGGTTTCCAAGTTCAAGTCCATTATATCTCTCTGAAGCTTTCACGGGATGCGTTGCCGAAAATATGCAGACTTTAGGACCTGCCATAAAGTTCTTGCCTATTCTGATTTCCGCAACATCAAGAAATACACAGTCGAAATTTGCATAGAAATTATCACCGACATGAATATTCCAGCCATAATCACATTTGAATGTCGGTTCGATGAATGTATTTTCCCCGACTGTTCCGAAAAGTTCTTTAAGAATTTCCGTACGTTTTTCAATTTCTGTTTCCGTAGTCTGATTATATTCCCTTGTAAGCTTTCTCGCCACAAGTCTTCTGTCTGCAAGTTCCTTGTCATTCGGATTATAGAGCATATTTTTATTTGCTTTTTCTCTTTCAGTCATTTCAATTTTCCTTTCCTTGTTATTTTAGGTCTTAACCAATATTTATACATTTTAAGGCAACTGTCTATCGATTTATCATATACAACAAACACGAAGTTTGTTACTGCGAGGAAAATAACCGCTCCGTATTTCCCCCACTGATGAAATTCTTCAAGCATTTCTTCCGCTCCGAGCAGAAAAACTGTTAACTTAAAGGCAATCACCACACACACATTGTATATTGAGAATTTTGCAAGCCAGCTTACAATATTATTCTTTATTTTTTATATACTGGTGAAGTATCGGGTAATGACCAAAGAACATTACAAACATTATTGAAGCTTCTTTATCAAATGTGACAAACAAAGAGAGAATACTCACTGCCAGATACGTCAGCCATGCCCAGCCCGTATTGACTTCAACCATCATCACAAGTATCAATATCCCCGCTATCATCGGCAACGCCAGATAAAATAACGGCATGACTCCCGTCAGAAACATTGCAAGCAGGCAAAGTGAAGATATTATCCCTCCCAATGCTACCCGATAGCTCACATTATTCATATTCTCTTTTTCCTTTGTTTTTATTTTTCTGTATTATATTTCAAGTATCGGTTCGTATACCGAATGTCCCGCAGGTACCATAGGTGTAACATTTAAATCTCTGTCTATCCGGCAGTCGATAAGTACAGGTTCATTGAGTTCAATCGCCATTTTAAGTATCGGTTCAACGTCTGCCTTTGTTTTTATCGTGAAAGCATTGATTCCGAAAGCTTTTCCGAGCATTTCAAAGTTTGTACCCTTTTCAAGTACGGTCTGGGAATATCTTTCACCATAAAAAAGCCTCTGCCATTGTCTGACCATTCCGAGAACTTCATTATTGAGTACAAGCTCAATTACAGGAATATTGAATTTTGCGAGAGTTGAAAGTTCATTCATGTTCATGTAAAAGCTTCCGTCACCGGCAATATTCACTACTGTCTTGTTAGGATTTCCGACTTTCGCACCGATTGAAGCCCCGAGTCCGTATCCCATTGTTCCGAGTCCACCCGAAGTTGCAAGACTGCGTGGATTTCTGAAATCGTAGAATTCCGCTGTCCACATCTGGTGTTGTCCGACTTCTGTTGTAATAATTGCCTGACCGTTTGTAAGCTTGTCAAGTGTCTTAATTACATAATCAGGCATTACAGCATTTTCGTCAATCGGCTTCATGTCAAGCGGATATTCTTCTTTCCAAGCATACACCTTTTCAAGCCATTCCCTGTGTACCTGCTGTTTAAGTCTGTTGTTCATTTCTCTGAGTACATAGGAAAGATTTCCTACAACCTTTTCTGTAACTCTGATATTCTTGTTGATTTCCGCACTGTCAATGTCTATATGGAGAATTTTTGTATTCGTTGCGAATGTTGAAGCATTACAACTTACTCTGTCACTGAACCTTGAGCCGAGAACTATCATAAGGTCACATTCCTTGAGTGCGAGAGAAGAAGTTTTTGTGCCGTGCATTCCGAGCATACCTGTATAACGTTTGTCAGTGTTGTCAAAAGCACATTGTCCCATAAGTGAGAGCGAAACCGGTGCGTCAACAAGGTTTACAAACTTTCTGAATTCGTCTGTCGCATCGCAGGAACAAACTCCTCCGCCTGCATATATGAAAGGTCTTTCACTTTCCTTTATAAGTTCCACAGCCTTTTTAATTTCTTCGTCAACTGTAGCACTCTTTTCATAGAAGTATTCAAGAACCGGCTTGTTTTCAAATTCACACTTATTGGCTGTTACGTCTTTCGGAATATCAATAAGAACCGGGCCCTTTCTGCCTTCCTGAGCCACATAGAAAGCTTCACGGATAGTATCGGCGAGGTCATTAACGTCCTTTACGATATAATTATGTTTTGTGACAGGCATTGTTATACCTGTTATGTCGACTTCCTGAAAGCTGTCCAGTCCGAGAAGGCTTGTGGTAACATTTCCGGTAATAGCCACCATCGGAACACTGTCCATATAAGCCGTTGCAAGTCCTGTTACCAGATTCGTTGCCCCCGGACCTGAAGTTGCGATTACAACGCCTGTTTTTCCTGTAGTTCTTGCGTAACCGTCAGCGGCGTGTGAAGCACCTTGTTCGTGTGCTGTAAGAATATGTGTAATCTTGTCACTGTATTTATAAAGTGCATCGTAAATATTAAGCACCGCACCACCCGGATAACCGAAAACAGTATCTACGCCCTGTTCAAGTAAACATTCAAGAATTATTTCTGCTCCTGTTAATTTCATTTTCAATCACCTGTTAATATAATTTTTTGTAATATACCTATTAATTATATCGCTATTTACCGCCCTTGTCAACCGGTTTCGGCTTTTAAGGATAAAAAGGGGACGGTGCGGCGGCGGCCCCGGGAAC
>URWK01000149.1 GCA_900551505.1 uncultured Ruminococcus sp.
TTTTTTTTTTTTTTTTTTTTTTTATTGTTTTTTTTTCATTTCTTTTTTTTTTTCGGGGGGGGGGGGGCGGCGCCCGCCCCCCCCCCCCCCCCCCCCCCCCCCCCTGTTTATCTGAAAGTTCAGGTTATCTTTCAAGAAATGCGAGCAGGTCGGGGAAGATTTCAATACTGCGTTTAAGAATACCATGCATATATGCAATGGCAGTTCCGTAATTGGTGAAAGGAATATTCTGGTCAGCCGCACATTTCATTCTGTATTTCATTTCACGTTCATTGAGCATACAGCCTCCGCAATGCACTATCAAAGAATATTCTGAAAGGTCTTCAGGAAACTCTGTTCCATAATTAAAATGAAATTCTGGTTCGATATTTGTATGTTGCATTATCCAGCGAGGAAGTTTGAATGTACCAATGTCATCACATTGTCTGTGATGAGTACAGCTTTCTGAAATCAATACTTTGTCGCAGTCCTTGAGGTAATCGAGAGTTTTAGCACCTTTTACGGCTGTTTCGAGAATACCTTTATATCTTGCCATAAGGATAGAAAAAGATGTCAAAGGTATATCGTCAGGAATGATTTCTGAAACTTCCCCAAAAGCTTGGCTGTCAGTGATTACAAGTGATGGCTTGACCGCAAGCCCTGCAAGAGCTTTTTCAAGTTCGGTATCTCTTGTGACAACAGGTACAGCACCGGCTTCAAGAATATCTCTTATAACCTGCTGTTGTGGTAAAATAAGCCTTCCCTTTGGGGCGGCTGAATCAATAGGCACTACCAACACCACAAAATCAAGAGGTTTAATTAAATCTCCGACAAGTTTCAATTTCATATCATCGGTTTTTAAAAGGATTCCGATTTTCTCTTTAAGTTCGTGTATATTTTCGCCTGTCTTGGCACTTACATATATTTCATTTTCCGCAAGTGCTTTTTTCTGCGGACAGACATCGGATTTATTGAATGCGATTATATACGGAATATTTTTTTGCACAAAGATTTTTTCAAGTTCCTTTTCAGTTTCTGAAATTCCCGTTACAGCGTCAACAACAAGTACGGCTATATCGGTCTTGTTAAGAATTTGTTTAGTCTTTTTTATACGCATTTCGCCGAGTTCTCCGCTGTCGTCAAAACCCGCTGTATCAATAATTACGACAGGCCCAAGCGGTAAAAGTTCCATAGATTTCAAAACAGGGTCTGTAGTAGTACCCTTTACGTCCGAAACAATGGCAATCTGCTGACCGGTAACGGCATTTACAACGCTTGATTTTCCAGCATTTCTTTTGCCGAAAAATCCTATGTGAAGACGGTTTGCAGAAGGAGTGTCATTAAGTCCCATAAAAAATCACCTCAAAAGTATTTTAACATTCTTTTTATACACTGTCAAGAGATCCTCTTTGAACACTTGAAACAAAATCGAAAAATAAGCTTGCTGACTTTTTGGCTATTGAAATTGCATTAATTAAGTTGACATATAAAAATTCAGATGATATAATTAAAAAAGTATTCAAAACAAGGAATTACAAAGTTCCTTGTTTTTTAGTGACTGAAAGTAATTGAATGGAGGAATTTTTTGTGCATTGGTCGGAAGAAATTGCATTGAAGATAATTGAAAGAAATCCGGATAAGGAAGAATATGTCTGTGCGGCTGGCATAAGCCCGTCAGGTTCAATCCATATCGGTAATTTCCGTGACATCGCTACAAGTTACTTTGTAGTTAAGTCACTCAGAAAAATGGGCAAAAAAGCTAAGTTATTGTTCTCATGGGACGAATTTGACAGATTCAGAAAAGTTCCTGTTAATGTTGCGAAAATTGATGACGATATGGAAAAATATATCGGTCAGCCTTATGTTGATGTAAGAAATCCTTACAATGACGGTTGCGGAAGCTATGCGGAACACTTTGAAAAGGAATTTGAAGAATCAATGAAGAAGTTCGGCATAGAAATGGACTACAGATATCAGGCTCAGATGAACAGAAGCGGTAAGTATTCGGAACATATAATTACCGCCCTCAAAAAGCGTGGAGAAATCTTTGATATTCTCGACAGTTTCAGAACACAGACCGCTCAGGAAGGCGAAAAGGAAGCTTACTATCCTGTAAGCATCTACTGCCCTGAATGTAAAAAAGATACTACAAAGATTACTTCACTTTCAGACGACTGTACGGAAGCGGAATATGAATGTCAGTGCGGTCACAAGGGTCATTTCAATTTCAAGACAGACTTCAACTGCAAGCTTGCATGGAAAATCGACTGGCCTATGAGATGGATGTATGAAGGTGTAGACTTCGAGCCGGGCGGAAAAGACCACGCTTCACCTACTGGAAGTTATCAGACAAGCAAGATTATCTCAAAGAAGATTTTCGGCTATGAACCTCCGCTTTTCCAGGGCTATGAATTTATCGGTATCAAGGGTTCAACCGGTAAAATGTCCGGTTCATCAGGACTTAACCTTACACCTGATACACTGCTTCACATCTACCAGCCGGAAGTTATCCTGTGGCTTTACTCAAAGACATTACCTACAAAGGCTTTTGATTTCTGCTTTGATGACGGAATACTCAGACAGTATTTTGAATTTGACAAGCAGTACAACGAATACAAGAAAGGTACAGCCAACGAACTTAACGCCTCAATTATGGAAAAGTGCCTTTCAGACAGAGAAATTTCAACCGTGCCTATGGGCTTGCTTGTGCAGATGGGTTCAGTAGTTGACTTTAATATTCCTATGCTTGAAACGGTATTCGAGAAAATCGGAACACCTTACAAGTACGAACAGTTCAGGGACAGACTTGAAAGAGCTAAATACTGGCTTGAAAACTGTGCCCCTGAAGCAGTAAACAGGCTCAGAGAATACAGAAACTGGGATGTATATTCTGAACTCAGTGACGAAGAAAAGAAAGAAATTTCTATGCTTCACGAATATATTGCCAAGGGCGGTTACAGCCTTGACGAACTTAACACAAAACTTTATGACATTCCTAAGGCTGTTTTCCCTGACATCGTTGAAGACAAAAAGAAAATGAAAGAAATTCAGGGTAAGTTCTTCAAGGACGTTTACAAGCTTCTCATCGACAAGGAACAAGGTCCAAGACTTTATTTGTTCCTGTTCGCCATAGACCCCGAAAAGTATGTGGGACTGCTTGACTTCTCATATCCTAAGACCGAAGACGAAATCAAGGCGGAAGAACTTGCGAAGGCTGAACCTGAAAATACAGAAGAAACAATTGAATACGGTGAACCTGACCCCGTTGAACCGATAAAGGAAACCATAACACTTGACGATTTCTCAAAAATTGACCTGAGAGTGTGCGAAATTAAAAAGTGCAGTGAAATCAGAAAAGCTCAGAACAATCTCAAGCTTACACTTTTTGACGGTGAGAGAGAAAGAGTTATCGTTTCCAGCATCAAGAAGTATTACAAGCCCGAACAGCTTATCGGAAAGAAGATAATTGTTGTTGCGAACCTTGAACCTGTAAGGCTTACGGGTGTAAAGAGCGAGGGTATGCTGATAGCCGGCACAAACAATGCCTGTGGTTGTAAAGTTATTTTTGTTGACGACAGTGTTCCCGCAGGTACTCAGATTAAGTAAGATTTCAGAGCCTGCTTACCGTATACGGTGAGCAGGCTTTTTTTAATGTAAAGTTAAAAAAAATATAGCGGATAACAAATAATCATTTCTTGACAAGTATCATCTAAACGATTATAATTAAAATAAGCAGTATTCCGAAACGGCAAATTTTTTATCTGCCACGGTAAGCATACACTAAGTGCGGAAAAATAAACGAAAAGGGAGGTAAGTGACAACGAAAAGCATTACAAGCTTTTTGAATTCACACAATTATATGAACTATAAAGATTTATACAAAACCGCTGTTGACCTTATAAACAAAAAGAAAAACGATAATCCTGATTTCAATTTGCAGGAACAGACTTCGTATTGTGTACTCGCAACGGTAAAAGAGAATATTTATATAGGCACTAACGGAAGTAATATCGAAAACGGACAACTTATAAGAACCTGTTCAGAGTATGAAGCCGTTAATGCTATGATGAGAAAAGGTGAAAATAAAA
>URWK01000150.1 GCA_900551505.1 uncultured Ruminococcus sp.
GGCCGCTGCGCGGCGCGCCGCCGCCCCCCCGCCCGCCCCCCCACAACCCAAAAAACACACAATCACAACCCTGCGCCGCGCGGCGGCGGGGGGGCCGCCCGCGCCCCCCCCCCCCCCCCCCCCCGAAAAAATATCTTAACAGTCAATAAATCAGAATCCGAGAATCTTTGTAAAGTCTTTAGCAATCTTTGCTTCAAGTGCTTTAGCCTGCTCAAATGTCTTTCCTGTAGTTGTGTAGTACGCCTTTATCTTCGGTTCTGTGCCTGAAGGACGGATAACAACGCTTGCACCGTCAGTAAGCTTAAATGAAAGAACGTCAGACTTCGGAAGTGTGATAGCTGTAACTTCGCCTGTTTCAACATTCTTTGATGTGCTTGCGATGTAGTCTTCAAATACAGTTACTTTCAGACCGCCGATTTCTGTAGGGTGATTTGCACGGAGTCCGCTCATGATTTCCTTCATCTTTTCCATACCGCTTGCACCTTCGCAGACAAAACTCTGCTGTGAATGTACGTATACGCCGTACTTCTTATAAAGGTTTTCTCTTGCCTGAATAAGTGAAATACCCTTTGTTCTGTAGTAAGCAGCCATTTCAACGATGAGCATTGAAGCAACTACTGCGTCTTTGTCACGAACGTAAGAGCCTGCAAGATAACCGTAGCTTTCTTCAAAACCGAAAATATATCTGTCTTCTTCACCCTTTGCTTCGAGGAAACCAATCTGTTCACCGATGAACTTGAAGCCTGTGAGAACTTCGATTACTTCAATTCCGTATTCCTTAGCAATAGCCTTGATAATGTCAGTAGTAACAATAGTCTTTATTGTAACAGGTTTTTCCGGCATAGTTCCGAGGGCTGTTCTCTGGCTTGCGATGTATTCGAGGAGCAAAGCACCCACTTCATTTCCTGAGAAAAGCACATAACCGTTTTCAGATGGTACGGCAATACCTACTCTGTCTGCATCAGGGTCAGTTGCAAGAACGAGGTCTGCATCTACTTCTTTTGCAAGTTTCAGACCAAGCTCAAAAGCTTCTGCCGCTTCCGGGAACGGACAAGTCGGGAAATTACCGTCAGGCATTTCCTGCTCCGGTACTACAACAACATCTTTAATGCCTATTCTGTCGAGAATAGCTCTTACCGGCTTGTTGCCTGTACCGTTAAGAGGAGTGTACACAAGTTTCAGACCGCTTTCGGCACAAAGTTTTGTATTGATGCCCTGAGCAAGAACATTCTTATAGTATTCTTCAATTACTGCATCTGAAATATATTCAATCATTCCACTTGCAAGACCTGCTTCAAAATCGGAATTCTTCACATCTGCGAACATATCAAGTGAATTGATTTTGTTAAGTACTATTGCAGCCGCTTCAAGAGTCATCTGGCAACCGTCAGCACCGTAAGCCTTGTAACCGTTGTACTTTGCAGGATTGTGGCTTGCTGTAACCATGATACCCGCATCGCATTTAAGGTTTCTTACCGCAAATGAAAGCATAGGTGTAGGCATAAGTTCACTGTAGATATAAACCTTTATGCCGTTTGCAACAAGTACGCCTGCGGCAGCCTTTGCGAAAACGTCTGACTTGATTCTGCTGTCATAGGAAATTGCAACACTCGGATTTTTGAAAGCTTCGTTTACATAGTCCGCAAGTCCCTGAGTAACTCTGCGGATAGTGTACACGTTAAGTCTGTTTGTACCTGCTCCGATTACACCTCTTAAACCGCCTGTACCGAATTCAAGGTTTCTGTAAAATCTGTCTTTAATGGCTTCGTCATCGCCTTCAATGCTTCTGAGTTCTGTCTGCAAGTCAGCATCGTCAACAGCCTTTTCAAGCCACAGTTTATAAAGTTCTTTTTCGTTCATTCTGCAACCCTCCGTATATTCAATTATTTTTACATTGCTAAAGAGTATATAATAATTATAAGTTTATTATATCATAGTTTCCCGTTTCAGTCCATATTGATTGCCTACAAAATAATTAACAAAATGTGAAAAGTGTAATGCACAACATAAGCATATCAGAAACTATTCTTTATTGTTGCTATTGTACAATGTATCACTGAAAAAGTCAAGTATTGTGGATTAATCTTAATATAAGTCATCTTGAAATTATGTGTGCAAGAATATATAATAAGGTTATATAAGGAGTGATTTATAATGTCAGATAATATAAAAACCAATGCTTTCCGTATGCTTGACAAAAAGAAAATTTCCTACAAGGTTCACACTTACGAAGCCGGAGATAAAATTGACGGAATTTCGGTAGCCGAAAAACTCGGTCAGGACGTTAATAAAGTTTTTAAAACTCTTGTTACCCACGGTAAAAGCGGAAACTATTATGTTTTCGTAGTGCCTGTTGCGGAAGAACTTGATTTAAAGAAATGTGCGAAGTCTGTCGGCGAAAAATCCGTTGAGATGATAGCCGTTAAAGACCTGCTCAAAACCACAGGTTATATAAGGGGCGGTTGCAGTCCTGTAGGTATGAAGAAACAGTTTAAAACAGTCTTTCATATAACAGCAGACGAAATTGACAGTATTATAGTAAGCGGTGGCAGAATCGGCTTGCAGATGGAGCTTAAACCTGCCGACCTTATCAGTGCCGTAAACGGTCAGACTGCCGATATAATTATGAATAACAATAAATGATAAGAGTAAGGAGCAAGTTATATATGGTTAACGGAAATGAAGACTTCTCAAGGTCAGTCGGTGCGGTTGTAATAAGAACTACACCCGAAAATAAAAAACAAGTCCTGCTTGCACGTCACACTTACGGAGCGGGCAAAGGTCGCCTTATTATTCCGGGAGGATATATCAACAAAGGTGAAAGTCCCGAAGACGCCGTTATTCGTGAAGTCCTTGAGGAAACCGGAGTTAACGCAACTGTCAGTGAACTTATAGGCGTAAGGTTCAGTGAAAAAGACTGGTATTGTGTATTCAGGCTTGAATATCAGTCGGGTAATCCCGTTTCTGACCACGATGAAAACAGTGAAGCTGTATTCATGGACATTGATGAAACCGACAAAAGAGAAGATATTGCGGAACTTTCAAAAATTCTTATTCATTCGGCAATCGAAACTGATAAAACTTTTTTGAATACGCCTTTTCACTCAACGGCTTGTAATGGCAAATATTCTCTTTATACTGTCAACAATTTTGATATACAACATAAATAAAACATCTCCCCTTTTTTAGAACATATTATACAAAGTTTTAATAACAAAACTATTTGTATAGAAAAATTCACAATTTATTGATATTATTAATATTATCAAATATTTATTGATAAGGAGAGGATTTCTTAATGAGAAAAACCGATAAGGTTCTTGCAGGCGTTATGTCTTCCATCATGACTATTGCTTCACTTTCCACAGGAGCAGTTTTCACACAGGCTGACGCTTCAACAAAGCAGAACTATGCAGAAGCACTTCAGAAAAGTCTTTATTTCTACGATGCCAATATGTGTGGCGGAGATGTAGATGACAACACTCTTACATGGAGAAAGAATTGTCACACATACGATTCTGAAATCAAACTTGACACAAACAGCACAAACCTTTCAAGCTCCGACCTCAGCAAATACAAGTCGGCTCTTGACCCGGACGGCAACGGAACGGTTGACCTTTCAGGCGGTTATCACGATGCCGGTGACTTTGCGAAATTCGGACTTCCGGCAGCTTATACCTGCTCAACAATCGCATGGGGTATGTATGAATTTCCTGACGCTTTCAAGGAAACAAAGACAGAAACTCACGCAAAGGATATTCTCCGCAGATTCTGCGATTACTTCATAAAGTGTACTTTCCTCGATGAAAGCGGAAATGCAGTTGCATTCTGCTATCAGGTAGGCGACGGAGGACTTGACCACAGCACATGGAGAGGCCCTGAAACAGATACCGCTTCAAGTATGCCGAGAAAAGCTTTCTTTATCACTGCTGACGGCAACCCTTCTTCAGATATATGCTATGAAACCGCTGCCGCTCTTGCTTCATGTGCGGTAATCTTCAAGGACGATGCTTCATATGCGGAAAAGCTTACAAAGTATGCGGAAGCCGTATATAACCTCGGTA
>URWK01000151.1 GCA_900551505.1 uncultured Ruminococcus sp.
GAACCTGTCGCTAATTTCCAGTGCAGGATTGCCAAAATATGATTGATTGATAGGCGTATATGTGACTGACTGCAAGCCTTGTGCTATGTATTAAAGTAAGTTGCCGAGTTTTTAAGGCTTTCCATGACTTTTTGAATCTGCTCATCAGAATAGCCCCCTGCTTGCTAAATTTTTGTAAGCCGTTACGGCATTTTGCAGTGGCACTAAGCCGTCAGAAATGTAATCTTGAATGAACTTGTTCGCAGTTGAGTAAGAACGCCCCTGCCCCTCGACAATGGATTTTAGACCCGTCATAGCATTTGAAAGCTGTGAAGCGGTCTGAACCGCCTGTTTCCCGAAGTTGACCACTACAGCAGTTGAGAATACAGACCTTACGATATTTTCAAGCCTGCTGAAACTTTTCGCAAGCGAATTTACCGCACTAAGCCCCGTATCTCTGAATTTTGAAATGCCTTTCTGAGAGCGTTCAAGGTTTTCACTTGTCTGCTGTATCGGCTCTGACAGTCTTGGAAGATTTGTGTTTCCCGAAAGCCCCGAAACAGCATTTGTAAGCCTTTCTATCGCTCCTGCACACGCCGTTATGTGTTCCGTGTTGAATGCCTGTTGCATAGTATTTGCAAGCGGTTCAAGGGCGGTTTTAAGCTTCTCGGCCTGCGTTGTCACAAGGTTTATATCTATACTCTTGAACGCCTCGGAAAAGCCCTGTATCGACTGCACATTGAAAGCCGTAGTCATCGCCGTTCCCATTCCGTCAAGGGCGGTTCTCATGGCTGTAATGCTTCCTGCTAATTGGTTGATACTGTTAACTGTTGTGTTAAGTTGTGTAAATCCCTCTCCGCTGAAAGCCGTTGAAAGCTGTGAAGAAAGTGGAGTAAGCATATCTGTAAAGCCTTGTATCTGCGTCTTTAAAGCCGAAAAATCAATGCTCTGTGTGCTTAAATTTCTCAAAGCGTTTGTGAAGTTTTCGATTGAAGCAGTCGGGAAAGCCCTGGTAATCACGTCCGCTAAAGGTATCAGCATTTCAGCAAGTTTCTGTATATTCGGCTCGATTTTTGACAAATCAAGTTTTGGTGTCATATTCATGCTAAGCCCCGATGTTGCATAGGCGTTTTTTAACTGCTCGTTTGTGGCTTGAACTGCTTGCTTGATAGCGTCTTTCTCAATTTTGGCTTTGATTGTCGGCGTGATTACAAGCTGAAATTCTCTTACAGTATTGCCCATGCTGTTAACTTGCTTTTTTATGTCCTGTAAGCTCTTTTTTACGCCCGAATTGTCAATTTTCGTGTCGAAGATTAAAGTTCCGTCCGCCATGGTTTTCCTCCTTTCTGTCAGATTTCCGGAAGCCCAAGCATTTCCGCAAGCTGATTTATTTCAGATTTTTCCACATCACTGTAATCATTTTTCAGGTTAATGATGTCTGCGTGTTGTCTGTAAAATTCTTTTTCCCATTTTTCAAGCCGTTTGCCTTTTGAAAGCTTCGAGCGAACAGAAACTACCACCGAAAAAAGCCCTTCGCCTATGCAATTAAAAAAGCCCATGAACGTCCACCAATGCAGATATTCACAAGCTCTGATTTCTTTTTTCGCAACGTTATTTAATGCTGAAAATATCAATTGTTCATCTTGTTCCCAGTCAATTATTTTCTCGTTTTGCTCCTGCGTTTCAGCCTTTCCGCAATTGATAAACCAAACGCCCTTTTCAATTGCTTTCTGCGTGTCGGGCGGTTTTCTGTCAGTATATAGCAGGTCAAGCATTACGGAAAACTGTTCGTATCGGGTTAAATTCTTGTCATTAAACGCCTGAAAAATCGCAAGAATGTTGCGGTAATCGCTGTTAATCGGGTAGGCAATCCCGTCAATTTCAAGGCTTTCCGGAAGAACTCCAAGCATCAGTTCAGTCCCTTAGTATACTTTTCGGTTCTGAGTCTGCTTTCTTCGGCAAAATACGGCAGGATTGTATTTATAGCGGTTACAATTGCAGGCTGTCCGTCCGCCGTTTCTGTGAGAAGTCCGATGTTCCCGAAAACGAGATAAGCCGAACCGCAACCGAAAATACTATCAAAACTTTCACGGAGTTCACGCTCTATTTTCTGCTCAATTTCCGCCTCGTATTTGTCCTTTTCGGAGATAATTTCGCCGTCTTCTGCGGTTTCTTTAAGCCCCTCCGTATCTATGTTTTCGAGCCTTTTCGCAATGCCTTCAACCGACCTGCAAAGTTCGAGGAATTTCCCTCTGACCGCACTGTCTGACGGGCAGAAAGTGAAAATTCTGTGCTCATCGCCATCAATTGCAAGGCTGATTTTTTTAATTCCCAAGTTGAGTGATTTCATAGTTTTCTCCTTTTCCGAGCATAAAAACAGCACCTTTCAAGGTGCTGTTTTCGAAAATGTTTTTTAATTGTTTTTAATCCCATATAGTGTCTTCAGGTGGTTTTTTTTGTTGTGCGATATAACTTTCAGTAATTCCGTAATTACCAACAATATAATCCTTATGTTTTGCAATACTTTTTTCTAATAAATATATAAATCTCTCTACTTCTTTATTGTTACCAGATATTACCTCAAAGGGAGCATTAAAACTATATCCAAACATATCAAAATGTTTATCTTTTAAACGCTGCCATTTTTTCATATTATATCACCTCCAACATTCTTTCAAACTCCTTCAGGGAATACGGAAAATACTCTTTCATCTTCGCATATCTTAATTCATCTGATTGACATTCAAACATATGAGCAAAAGCTTCTCGACTTATTGATATGTCATTCCAATAAGAAGAACCATCTGGCATTTTGTGAATAGCACAACCTTCTATCATTTCTCCTGATAAACCATGTAGCAAATCTGAAACAGCAGAATATTCACGCATATCCGTTAAACTGTCACTAATAACTTTAGTAATTTCATTTAAATTCATATCAGGAAATTTTACATGATAGATATGTATTAAATTTTCGTAATCTTTTCTAAGACTTTTAATGTAGTTCTTATTTTTGTATGAAATACCACCGCTTAAAATATCAATCATATGACCATGTTCATGAAACCATGTTGCTCCAACTCCACGAACATTATTAAAGTCAGCCTGATAACTCATATAAATGCCTTCTTTTTCCCACTTTGAACCTTTGGTATAATGTGCTGTTCCATAAAATTGACTGTCAACAACAGAGCCAGGTTTAATATATTTATTGAAAACTTTCTTACTTACTTTTGAAGCATGAGAAAATCTTTCTTTTAATGAGTAATAATACTTTGTATCAATATATTCATCACTTTTAAGAAGAGCTTTGAATTTTCCTAATTCTGTTTCCATTTTATCACTATCTTGCGAAAATGTCAAGTTATTTTGGGAAGTTGGCTTGCCCAAAACTTTTGCAGGCGTTTTTCTGACATCGCCCAGGCCGTCAATCGTCACTCTTTCTCTCTGCTGTGGCAAATCCATAGCCTTTGAGAAGCGTGCATATTCCGCCGAAGTCGCACGGTAGCGACATTTCGCCGAGGTTATGTCCTTTTCGTCAGCCCCGCCAACTTGCAGAAGATGGATTTTCTGACGCTCCGCCCTCATCTGAGTTTCAAGCCTGCGTTGTCTTTGTGTGGCCTGATAAGTCGTGTATTGCTTTCCCTGATATTCTTTAGGTGTATTTTCCTGTCTGTTCATTTCTTCAAGCTGTTCAGCCGTGTAAGTCGGAACAGAAATTCCGGGAATAAACGGAGAAAAGCTGTGGTAGCAATTCCAGCCACAAAGCCCTTCTCCTGTCCCGTAACCCGTAGATTCGATAAAATCGGGATATTTATCCATTATGCAGTCTCAGCGGTGAAAGTCGGGTTAGAAATATCGGTAACGCTTCCCCATTCTGACTTGTTTGAATATGTAATTTCAATCGGCATATCAACCCTTGAAGAACCGCCGAGCGACTGCGGGTAAATTGTGCAACCTGTCTGTTTTTCGGCTTTGAAGGTTGTTCCTGAAGCTGTGTCGGAAGTCCAGCCGTACACAATCAGCACTTCAAACTGTGAAGATTTGGCATAGTCCTTTTCGTAAACGAACTCTTT